>JAQGHS010000217.1 GCA_028291605.1 Planctomycetaceae bacterium
CGCCGCACCTAAGCAGTGCTCGCGGAGACTCGTAAACCCAAGGAACTACTGCTTAGCGACCGAGTACAGCCGCGAAGCAGTGCCACGACCTCGCCTCCTGTGGCAGGCAATCCAGTGCCACCCCGCCCAGCGGGCCAACCGGGGATCGTTAGCGCCGGGAACCGCCGCTACTTCTGGGCGTCGATCCACTTGAGCATCTGTTCGCTCTCTCGACGAAATGTCGTGACCTGATTTTCGTTGAGATGTTCGGTCCTGGACGTCCCTTCCGGCGGCATCTGGGCTTTCAGCCGGAGGGCAATTTCCTTGAAAGCGGGAAGCAGCTTTTTTTTTCGCTCATCGCCCAGCGGCGGCTGCTCGCGTCGTTGAATCGTTAGTTCCCGCACGGTGAACCAGACTCGGATCGACTGCTGCGCGTGCTCACGATCAACGTAGTCGGGGCCTTCCACTGCGAATCGTGTGGACCAGGCGGCGATCATCTCGTCAACGAGTTGCTCGTGACGCTTGATGTCTTGCGGGGAATCGTAAGAAGCTCCGAACACGCGGATCAGGAGGGAATGGTGGGGACGCTTCTTGAGATTTGCTTCGATCAACTCCTTCAGTTCTGTCCGGGTGATATTGGGGGACATCTGAAAAGAGATGTCGTCTTTCGGTTCGAAGTCCGTAAGCACCCAGACGAGTTTGTCGCGCTCCACCTGCGGATCGCGCGGTAGATAGTCCTTATTCGCTATCGGGAACCGCGTAATGAGATTCTCGGTAGAGAACCCGTCGAACACTGCTTCGATCCGGCACTTGCCGATCGTCCCAGCCCAGCCTGCTCCTGTCTTCAGGATGTAACCGACGTCCACATGCCGCAAGCGCGTGGCTAGTTCGTTGTGTTCCCGCTGGTCCGCTTCCGTGGCCTGGCCCTTCGGCTTTTTCTTGTACGGCGTCAGGCCCAGCAGCAGATTCGGCACCGATTCGAATCCCGAATCCCAACTGTAGTCCGCTTGCAGCTCATTCCAATAGTTCACCTCTACCTTGGTCTCTGCGCCGGCGGGGAACGTCATTGTCCAGACCTTCCACTTTCGCCTCCTGCCGAGGGTGTCTTCCGCGACGTTCTGGATCGGCTTGCCATCCACTTTCACTTCAAAGTCCCGCAGGTCGTCGGGATACGCAAACGGAAAGCCAACCTCCATTTTCACGTCGGCAGCCGTGAGATTCTTCATCTGAAACACGGCGTTCGTAGCGCATCGCGTGGCCGAGACCTTGAGCGTCACGCTCTCCTCGCTCATCCTCACTTGATTCGTCGAGCCAGAGAAGTTCACTCCCCCTCGGAGTGGATGCGGAGCAATGTCTCCCAGCAGCACGGTGGGAACGGCGAACCAAACGAAGGCCACCACGGTGACCAGTCGAACCGCCACCAGGAAAAGCGGTCGCAAATCTCGATCGGCGACATTCATGGACTGCTCCGGAAAGATGGAGTTGTTTCGGCAACGGCACGTGGAATGCATTCTAACAAGTTGCAGCCAGGACTCCACCGGAAGGTGCACTCGTTCTCGGATTCGCCGTTGACAAAGCTTCAGCGAATTGCCTTCGATCGAGACTAATAATCATTTCGATTCTCCGCTGAATAGCGCGGGGTGGCCCAGGTTGCTTTTGCAACCTGGGTTCACAGGACGCAATTGATCGTCGTCGAGCATCCCTCCAGGCAATTTGGTATCCGGCGGAATGGCTCAGGTTGCTTTTGAAACCTGGGTTTACCTGAAGTATTTGGGGGATCCGGCCTGCTCCGAGGTCTTCGACCGATAATTGATGTGGATTGGGACTGGATACATCGCTGCCCGAAGGGATGCTCGACGCCGATCAATTGCTTCCTGTAGACCCAGGTTGCACAGCAACCAGGGCCACCCCGCGCGATACCGCGGGGTGACTCGGATTGGTCTCCAACCTGGGCCTACACGAGAAGACATTCGCTCTAAGTCACCGAGCTTCCCAAGCTCAAAATCCGTGGGCCCTCCGGCGTTCACGGACCCGGCTGTTTAGCGAGTTGAAAAAGTCTGCGGTGATCTCGAATGATCGCAGTCGTGCCTCATGCGCGAAGATCTGCGATGTCATCATCAGTTCGTCGGGTTTGGTGTGGGCAATGAATGTCTCCAGCGCCTGAAACACCGTTCGCGGCGAGCCGATCGCAGAACAGGATAAGACTTGATTGAGCAGGCTCCGGCCCGTCGGGTTGAGCTGTTCTAGATAACCTGGCAGGGGTGGCGGCAGCCGAGTGGGATGGCCCGTCCGCAGGTTGACGAATGCCTGTTGCATCGAGCTCGCCAGCAGTTGCGCTTCCTCATCACTGTCAGCCGCGAACACATTGAAACCCAGCATCACGTGTGGTTTCGCCAGTCGGGGCGAGGGCCGGAAGGTCGAACGATAGATTTCGATTGCCTGCATCATCTCGGCTGGTGCGAAGTGCGAGGCGAAGGCGTAAGGCAGCCCTAACGCCGCTGCCAGTTGGGCCCCGAACAGGCTCGAGCCCAGGATCCAGATCGGAACATCTAATCCGGCTGCGGGGACCGCTTGCAGCAGTTGGCCGGGATCGGGTGAAAAATAATTCATCAGTTCGAGGACATCCTGCGGAAATTCGCGAGCACTCGACTCGAGATTGCGGCGCAACGCTCGTGCGGTCGCCTCATCAGAACCCGGAGCTCGTCCGAGTCCCAGGTCAATGCGGCCGGGGTAGAGCGACTCGAGAGTTCCGAACTGTTCGGCGATGACCAGCGGCGAGTGATTCGGCAACATGATGCCACCGGCTCCGACGCGAATGGTCTGCGTCCCGCCGGCGACATAGCCCCTCAAGACCGACGTCGCGGCACTCGCGATCCCGGGAATTCTAATGGTGTTCCGCCAGCCAGTAGCGCCGGTAGCCCCAACGCGGAATAGCTAAATATCCGCGAAAAATGAGGCATATAAGATGATGACCCTAAGCATAGCTCTCACAGGTCGTCCGAAAGTTCGCATCAGCCACATGCCAGCCCGATTTGACGGTTTGCATGCGGCTGCTTCGTTTCCGGGACTGTCGGTCGGTCCCGAGTTCATTGCCTGCAGACTGGAGGAACAAGCATTGTCCCACATCGTTTCGATCCAAACTGAAATTCGTGATCCGGCTGCCATTCGCGCGGCTTGTGGTCGGCTGTCATTACCCGAACCCGTCTTTGGCGAGACGAAACTGTTTTCCAGTACGGCCGTGGGCTGGGCGGTTCTGCTGCCCGAGTGGCGGTATCCAGTGGTCTGTGATGTTGTGACGGCCAAGATCGCGTTCGACAATTTTGGTGGTCGTTGGGGCGAACAGAAGCACCTGGACCGGTTTCTTCAAGGCTATGCCGTCGAGAAGGCCAAAATTGAATCGCGCAGGCGGGGACACTCAGTGATTGAGCAGTCGCTCGACGATGGATCCGTGAAATTAACCATTCAGGTGGGAGGTGTGGCATGAGCAAGACTATCGAAATTGTCGTGGCCCCTGACGGCCAGACTCGCGTCGAAACGAAGGGCTTTTTCGGCGTTGATTGCCAGGAGGCGAGTCGATTCGTCGAACGGGCTCTGGGGCAACAGACCGGGGAAACGCTCAAAGCCGAGTTCTATCAAACGGCAACATTGGAGTGCCGCGTTCGACAACCCGAGTAACGAACGCCACTGGCTGTTATTGCCGATGCCGTATTCGCATTCACGATTTCAAACTGGGAGCTCATCTATGACATTGACGGAAAGACTGGGAGAGTACATTCGCGCTTGCTTCACCGGAATTTGGATCGAAAGTCACGAGTACCAAGATGCGCACGTCGCGATTGCTCAACTGTGTCAACAGGAAAACTGGAAGCTCGGGACTTGGAACATTGAGCAGGGACTGCGGGTCTCTGGGGCCAGCGTGGAAAACAGCGGAAGTGACCCGCTGACTGCGATCCGCAGCGTGAACTCGCTGGCGACACAGGATGGGACGGCCATTCTGGTCCTTCAGAATTTTCATCGGTTTCTGTCGTCGGCCGAGATCGTACAAGCGTTGTCGCACCAAGTTATCGCCGGCAAGCAAAACCGCACGATTCTCATCATCATCTCGCCGGTAGTGCAGTTGCCGATTGAATTGGAAAAGCTATTTGTGGTCCTTGAGCATGAGTTGCCGGATCGGCAACAATTGGGCGAGATCGCTCGGGGAATCGCCATCGAGGAGGGCGAGCTTCCCACTGGATCAGATCTTGAAATTGTCCTCGACGCCGCTGCAGGACTGACCCGCATGGAGGCCGAGAATGCCTTCAGCCTCTCTCTGGTGCGACATAGTCGGATCACCAGCGAAGCGGTGTGGGAACTGAAGTCGGGAATGTTAAAGAAGTCGGGAATGCTGGAACTGCATCGGGGGCACGATGACTTCGGCAGCCTGGGCGGGCTCTCGTCGCTCAAGAGTTTCTGCAAGCGGGCGCTATTGCATCCCAGTCGCGGCAATGTGTTGCGACGACCCCGGGGTGTCTTGCTGCTCTCGCCTCCCGGTTGTGGGAAATCACAATTCTGCAAGAGCCTTGGCCAGGAAGTGGGTCGGCCTGTATTGATGCTCGACGTAGGTAGCCTGATGGGCTCGCTCGTTGGGCAGAGCGAGGAACGTACTCGTCAGGCCCTGCGAATCATCGATGCAATGGCGCCGTGCGTGGCCATGATCGACGAAGTCGAAAAGGCGTTTGCTGGAGTTAATAGCCATGGTGATTCGGGAGTGACCTCGCGAATGTTCGGAACATTCCTGTCATGGTTAAACGATCACACCTCGGATGTGTTCGTGGTCTGCACCGCGAACGATGTCTCGAAACTGCCGCCTGAATTCGGACGGAGCGAGCGGTTTGATGGGATCTTCTTCCTTGACCTGCCGAGTCGAGAAGAAAAGGACGCCATTTGGAGCATATACCTCAACCAGTTCGAGATAGACCGTCAGCAGCGGATGCCAGATGACGCGAACTGGACTGGGGCCGAGATCAAAGCATGCTGTCGGCTCTCGGCGTTGCTCGATGTTCCGCTGGCACAGGCCGCTCAAAACGTCGTGCCTGTCGCAACCACTGCTTCCGAAAGCGTCGATCGGCTGCGGACTTGGGCCAGTGGACGCTGTCTGTCGGCTCAGCAACCCGGCGTTTATCACACATCCAGTCTAAAACCCGGATCACGGCGGAAGGTCGGCCGAGATTCCTCAACGAACTGAACTGCCCTCAGGGCTGAAGGAGAACTATTTGCTCACGAAGCGACACCTCGCCGTCTTGCGTGCGGCGCTACAATTCTTTGATGAAGAAATGATTCCGCATGGTCAAGATGCCATGCAATACTACTTCAATGCGCCACCAGCCGAGGAACTGAAACCCGGCGAAGTTCGAGAACTTCGGGACATCTTGCTGGAGTGTGAACTCAGATATGCCTGCTGCGACCTGACTGCGTCTCGACTGATCAGCCAAGAGCTGTCGGCCAGCGTGGAAGATCCGCTCAACATGGCGATCAGTCAGGCGGGTCAGGTCGCCACCATTCTGTTGACGGCGCGACACTGAATTGGTCCGCTTCACAACCCTTCCATCAGTTGGGCCAGAGTTATTCCCAGACTGTCGGCGATTCCCTTGATATTCTCCAGGGAGACATTCCGCTCGCCGCGTTCAATTCCACCGATATACGTCCGATCGAGTTCGCAAGCCGCACCCAGGCTCTCCTGGGAATAGCCTTGCTCTTTCCGCAGTTCACGGACTCGCTGTCCAAATCGTTTCAGAATCTCGGCTCGTTTCCCCATTTGAGCCATTTGAATGTTGACAGTGTGCGTCGCTCTACGGACTATAAGTAGCGTTTTTGCGTCGCTACTTATAGTCGTCTTTCATCTCTTGCCAGCGGGGTGCTCCAACCTCCGACCAATAGTTGTTGATTCACGACTCAACCGTTTTCGCACTTCCATTGGAGGACACAATTTGCCTTACCAACCGCCTTTCTTTGTTGTGGTAGCACTCGTCCTGATCGCGATCGGCTGCGAATCGGTTTCCGAACCCGACAAGTCGACACAAACCCGTCCCAATAGCAAGACGCAACCTGAGTCGAAAGTCTCAGCAGAAAAAGCACCACCGGTCGAGTCTCCAAGTGAGACGACCACAATCGATTTAGTTGGAGTCAAAGAATTTCTTCGGCGGGATAGCTTCTGCCGCGACGTTTTATCTGGCATGGCAATAAGCGATTTTCTGTCAGAAACGCCAACCGCAATGAAAGATGCGGAACAATCCCGCCCCGATATCCGCTACACCGTATATCGAGAGTCGATGTTCATGTACGAGTTCTTGGATGGGAAGTTATTTGCCATTCGCTATACCGTTCCGCGATCTGCGAAAAGTGCGTCCGATTGGATCGCACCTTACCGGAAAGCATTTGGACCGCCCACAAACACAATTATGCCCGACGATTTTCAGAAGATGAAAGCATCCAAGTTTCTGAGTTGGGACCTCCCACAGCATAAGTTGCGCATCAACTTTGCCGACCTTCCTGCCAGCTTTGGGGAAGCGGATCTGGATCTTTTTGGTCAGTTCATCAATCTGGAGACGGCGAAAGAATTTTTGACTCGCCGCTCGTCGTCCGGCATTTCTAAAACTGCTCGCGTCCTTATGCCATCGCACCCGTTACAACTCGCTTTTGATATTGCCGTCAAGCAAGATGAACATGACCCGTTGGTCATTGACCTTTGGACTGGAATCGGAAAGCAGTGTGCCCAATCAGGGCATATTGACGCAGCAAAATACGTGTTGAAGCTGCTGAAAGAAAAAACAGAAACTGAACTGATTCTTAGTTCCAGGGGCGAAATCGCGACAGAACTCGTAACGGTCTTAGTGAGAGACGGACATGTGGAGGATGCCATCACTGTCGCGGATCAGATTCCATTGGCTGCTTCTCGCCAGCGGTGTAACGCTCTGTCGGCAATCGCGATCGCAAGGGCAGCGAAAGTTCCTCAAGACGGCGTGGATCCTTTCCTGATGCAGGCTATCGATTCCGTCAGCCAAGGAGTGGATGCTCATCAGAGAACGGAGAGTCTAATGGTCATTATTCGGAATCTCGTTAATGCAAACGGTCTGGCGCTAGCGGAGGTGTTAGCGGCTGAGATGGAAAGGACCCAATCCAGTCGAAGAGGCTGGGGGCCAATTGCTGTGCAGATCGCCATCGATGGAGACGTGGAAAAGTCGAATCAGATCCTGAACTCAAAGTTGATGGGGCTGGATCAAGATCTATATCAGTTCATCGAAACCGTTCTTATAGAGCGTCGATTTCAAAGCAGATTCGAAATTTGCCGAGCGGCGTTGCAGCAGATCAAAAACCCAGTCCTGATCGCGCGGGGCAGTTGCGTCCTGTTCGGATCAATGACGGAACCTAAACAACTCGCAGAAGCACGACGTGAACTTGGCCGGGCATTAGAAAATGCCGAACGAGCGCGCGTCAGTCAGAGTGATACCGCGCAAATTCTACTCAGCGCCATTTCGCCTATGGTGGTACTTGAAGATAAGAGTGCAGGACTAAACATCTGCCGAACTTTGCAAGTCAGATTTGCTCCCGAGTTAGCCGCCGAAGGGTACAGGCAGTTGGCCACGCATGCTCAATCTGTGGAGAAAACGGATGCCATTCAATACCTGGCTACAGCAGAGG
>JAQGHS010000225.1 GCA_028291605.1 Planctomycetaceae bacterium
AGAAGTCGAAGAGTTCAAAGAAGTCGACTGACAACTGACCAAGGACAACGGACAAATCCCCACCCAGAAATGCGAAGTGGAATCCCTCGGTGTTCCGAGGGATTCCACTTGGTCTGGTCGTTGTCAGCTTGAACTGACTTAGAAAAATACCCCCAAGGGGATTTGAACCCCTGTTGCCGCCGTGAGAGGGCGGCGTCCTGGGCCTCTAGACGATGGGGGCCAAGAGCTTACTACTATAGTGTAACCAATCGTCCTGCTGTCTGCACTACCCAAGTGGTCCGAAGTCTTCGGGCCGGGCAGTTCGAGAATGGTTGGTCACAAGTCCCATTCTTCTACGGCAACTCCGACTTGATGTCAAGCGAATGGTTTAGCAAACGAGTCGACTCAGCGGCACAGGGCGGTCAGGAGCCGCACCAACCGAAAAGTCGATGTCAGACATCAGCCGCAGGGCGCTAGCCCCCGGTTTTGCTTTGGGACCTGATTTCCCGAAAGAACCGGACGCTAACGCGTTCCGGCTGATATTGCATTAACGGCAATCAAAGTCAGTATGATTTGGCGGATGTTGCACTCGTTTTGCGTAACATTCTTGGTGCGTTCGGGTTTGATCACATACCAATTGGGGGCGCCCCGCCCTCGTTTCCCATTGTCTTGGAGAGAGTTCATGAATTTCTGGAAAAGCCCGTGGCGGATGCTGGTGGCTGGCGTGATGTGCGGGATCCTGTCTCCGGTTCTGGCGGCGGACTGGCCGCAGTTTCGTGGGCCGGGGGGACAGGGGGTTTCGGCTGAGACCGGGTTGCCGGCCAAGTGGGATGCGACTCATGGGCAGGTGTGGAAGACCGATCTGCCTGGAGCCGGGGCCTCAAGCGCCATCATTATCGGCGACCGCGTGTTTCTGACCTGCTTTACCGAGCCTGGTTCGGACAAGATGACTCGGCATCTGATGTGCTTGAGCCGGACGGATGGCAAGATCCTCTGGAAGAAGTCTGTTCCCTGTAAATCCACCGAAGATTCGTGGTCAGGGTTTCTTCGCGATCACGGATATACCTCCGCCACCCCGGCCAGCGATGGCGAACATGTCTACGTTTTTTATGGGAAGGCCGGGGTCGTGGGCTATGACCTGGAAGGCAAAGAACTGTGGCGAGCTGACGTTGGGGATGGTTCGGCCAAGAATGGCTGGGGCAGTGGTTCGAGCCCGATGATCTATAAGAACACGGTGATTGTGAATGCCGGTGCCGAGAGTGATGCCATCATCGCTCTCGACAAACTGACCGGGAAGGAAGTCTGGCGGGCGAAGGCGGAGAGTGCCGCCGGGTCGTGGGGAACTCCGATTCTCGTGGATGCGGGAAACGGGAAGCAGGATCTCGTGATTGGTGTGCCGTACGAGATTTGGGGACTCAACCCTGATACCGGCAAGCTGCGTTGGTATGCCGAAGTGCTGGATTCTGTGGATACCATGTGCACGAGCCTGATTGCCCACGACGGTGTCGTGTATGCGATTGGCGGCCGGCAAAGTGGGGCGGCCGCAGTGAAGGCGGGTGGTTCGGGGGACGTTTCAAAGTCGCATCTGCTGTGGAAGGCGTCGATCGGGTCGTATGTGACATCACCGGTTTATCACGACGGTCACCTGTATTGGGTGTCGGATCGGGGTATCGCAGTTTGTCTGAACGCGAAAACCGGTGAGAAAGTCTACGAAAATCGAGTGGACGGGGCTCGCAACTTGTATGCATCCGTGACGGCAGCCGACGGCAAGTTGTACGCGGTGACCCGTCGCAGTGGCACGTTCGTCCTGGATGCAAAGCCGGTGTATGCGGTGATCTCGCAGAACGACCTGGGTGACGATTCCGACTTCAACGCCAGCCCGTCGGTCAGTCACGGGCAGTTGTTCCTGCGGTCGAACAAAGCTCTGTATTGCCTGGGTGAGAAAAAGTAATGGAGGTATTAACCTCACGTCGATTTCGATGATTTACGAGCAGTGACATCGAAAACGGGTTTGAGATCGATGGAATACGGAACAGTATTCGCGGAATTGACGTTGGGTCAAACGGTTGCTAGACTTACAGACTCTTTGGCGGTTAATGTCAGCCTTCGGGCTCTAATTTACGGAGATGCAACAGATGGGATCGGTCGAACGGACCCGCGAGATTCGCCGGCGGCGCGCACGGAAAGTGAAATTGGTGAAGTTTCGGAAGCTGTATGCCAAGTGCACCAACGAAGGTGAGAAGGTACAGTTGCTGGCGAAGGCGCGTAAAATCAGCCCACTGTTTTCGTTTGAAGAAGTTGGCTAATCCGAGCCGCGATGCGGTCGAATATGCCTGCTGATGGATTGATGAAAGCCCGGAATTCCCTTGGAATTCCGGGCTTTTCTTCGTGAAAGTAACCTTCTAGCCCAGCAGGAACTTCTGGATGCGGTCGAAGCCAGCCTTGAGATTCTCCATGCTGGTGGCGAAGGAGAGTCGCACGTAACCGGGAGCCTCGAAGGCGTCTCCGGTGACCAGCGCGACGTGGGCCTCTTCCAACAGGGCCGTGCAGAATTCGCTGGCGTCTTTGACTGTCTTGCCACCTGGCAGCGGACGATTGAAGTAGGCGGCCACGTTAAAGAAGGCGTAGAACGCTCCGCCCGGTTCGGCAAAGGTGACTTGCGGGAGGTCTCGCAGGCGTTGCAGGACGTATTCCCGCCGCTTGGCGAATTCGAGACGCATGGTCTCGATGCCCTCTTGCGGGCCTTCCAGTCCGGCGATGGCGGCGTACTGGCTGATACTGCACGGGTTGGATGTTTCCTGGCTCTGCAGATTGTCGATGGCTTTGGACAACGCCACCGGGGCGAGCGTCCAGCCAATCCGCCAGCCGGTCATGGCGTAGGCCTTGCTGACACCACTGACGATGATGGTCCGCTCGACAAGTCGCGGATCGAGAGTCGCGAAGCAGCGGAACTGGGCATCCCCGTAGATCAGCTTCTCGTAGATCTCGTCCGACATCACCAGGATGTCGCGTTCGATGGCGATCTGGCCGATGGCCGACAGGATTTCG
Source organism: Planctomycetaceae bacterium (assembly GCA_028291605.1). Lineage (GTDB taxonomy): Bacteria > Planctomycetota > Planctomycetia > Planctomycetales > Planctomycetaceae > JAKFVC01. The sequence goes on from JAQGHS010000225.1 coordinate 3,028, forward strand.
ACGGGATAGGTGGAACCTGTCGGATTGCAGGGATTATTGAGCATCAGCAGCCGCGTCTTGGGAGTGATCGCGGCGGCGAACTGTTCGGGCTGCAACACGAATCCGCTGGCTTCGGTCGTGGGCACGATTACCGGCGTGGCCCCGGTCAGTTCAACCAAGGCACTGTAGCTGACCCAGTAGGGACTGGGGATGATGACTTCATCGCCCGGCCCGCAGAGAGCGGTCAACACGTTGTGGATGGCATGCTTGGCACCATTCGAGACCACGACTTGCTCGGGCTTGTATTCGATGCCGTAGTCGCGGACGTACGCCTTGCAGATGGCCTTCTTCAGCTCTGGCAAACCGCCTGACGGCGTGTAGTGCGTGTGTCCGGCTTTCATCGCGGCAATGGCGGCTTGCTGGATGTGCTCGGGCGTGTTGAAGTCGGGTTCGCCCAGCGTGAAGTCGTAGACGTTGACCCCCTGCGTTTTGAGTGCCTTGGCCTTGGCAGCGGCGGCAAGGGTGGCGGAGGGCTTCAGAGTCTGGACGGCAGGAGACAGGCGCATGATGTTCGCAATTTGGCGGAATTTGAGGAGTGAGTTAATATCAGGTCGGGCAACTGAAGGCTTGGTACTGCAAGCCTTCAGCCAGATCCCACCCATGGACTCAGGAGACACCCCCGAGGTTCACAACCCAACGTTTCAGGTTGTGTGACACGCTGCAAAAACTGTGAATCGTGGCTCTATTCTGGAAAATGCGGAGACATCGTCAAGTGAACACCAGCAAGGTATCCACTTTTGTCGAATTTCCGGTGGACCGAACCAGAAACGGCAAATATTGAGTGCGGATTTGTCGTTGTGGTCAGTATTCGAAAGTGCGTGCAGTACTTACACTTGCAGTAGCCACGTTCGCCAGAACGTGGGACTAGGGCGATCGATTCCGATTTGCCCACGGTCTTGGCGACCGCGGCTACGATGAGTCACTGATAGGGAAATCAGGGGGATGTTGGATTGATAACGAGAATCACGGGAAAACTGGTCGATCTGAATGCGACCGAGGCCACTTTGAGTATCGGTGCGTTTGAGTACGAGGTGTTTATCCCGGACTTTGTGCGTCGCCAGTTGCAGCCCAAGATCGGGACGGAAGTCAGCCTGCGGACGATCGAGTATCTCGACGGAAATCCGCAGCAGGGACGACTGACTCCGCGGATGATCGGGTTCCTGACGGCCACGGAACTCGAGTTTTTCGAGGCGATTTGCTCGGTGGACGGCGTCGGTGTGAAGAAGGCGTTGCGTGCGATGGTGCGGCCGGTACGAGATGTCGCGACGGCCATCGAGGAGCAGGATGTCAAAGATCTGGCGACGCTACCCGGCATCGGTCCGGCGATGGCCGAGCGGATTGTCGCCAAGCTGCGACGAAAGATGGCGAAGTTCGCCTTGCTGATCGCGCAAGACCTGCCGCCCGATCAGGCGGCCGATCATGACGTCATTAACGAAGCGTATCAGGCTCTGTGCATGCTGGGGCATTCTCCGGCAGACGCCCGCCACAAGCTGGAAGCGGCGGTCGCGGCGAATAAAAAGCTGAAGACGATTGAGGATCTGCTGGAGGCAGTCTACCGCCAGCAGCGTACTGAGTAATAATTAGATCGGTAATAATTAGGCAGGCGACAGATTGATTGCCACCTGCTGATGGGCCATATTTCCGGAGTTCAAGATCGTGCCTGCCCCTGTGCCTCGCAATGTGCTGCTCTCCAGGGCAGTGCGGCTGAAATGTCCACAATGCGGAGAATCGAAACTGTTCCACCACTGGGTGCTGATGTATCCCAAGTGCGAGCATTGTGGTTTGACGTACGAACGTGAGCCCGGATACTTCCTCGGTTCAATCTATGTCAATTACGGGTTGACGGCTCTTTCGACCACGTTTGCGTATGTCGCCTTTCATATTGTGCTGGGCTATTCCAATCTGTGGGTCGTGCCGCCACTGCTGGCCTATTGCATTGTGTTTCCGGTCCTGTTTTTCCCCTTCGCAAGGGCCTATTGGCTGGCGATGGATTTGTCGTTTGATCATTACCGTGGTGAGGACGACGAGTCGTAGGAAGGTAGCATTCATCGCTCCGCACGAAGATGGCCGGGGGCGCGAAACGCAATCGTCTCTCTACAAGTCGTTCTTTGACAATTCAGTTGAGCAACGATTTTTCTACGAGCAGAGTGCTTGAGACATAAGCCACGTTTGCGGAGCGCGCGGCTATCTTCACGCGGAGTGATGAAGACTACACTCTCGCAGCGGACCAAACAAAAATCGCCGAAGCAACTTCTCTCAATCTGAGAGGGATCACTTCGGCGATATGTCATCAAGGACAACTCTGCGACGTACTACTCGTCGGTTTCTCGCAATTTGGCCAGCACGCTGAGGTCTTCCAGCGTCGACGTATCTCCCGCCTGCTCGCGGCCGGCGGCGATGTCACGCAACAGGCGGCGCATGATCTTGCCGCTGCGTGTCTTGGGGAGCGCGGCCGTGAACTTGATCACGTCGGGTGTCGCGAGGGCACCGATCGTTTTGCGGACGTGGGCGATCAAGGTCTGTTTCAGCGCATCGTTGCCGTCACCGGATCGCAACGAGACGAAACAGGCGATGCCTTCGCCTTTAATCTCGTGAGGGAAGCCCACCACTGCGGCTTCCGCCACCTCCGGGTGCGAGACTAGTGCGCTTTCGACTTCCATCGTACTGAGCCGATGTCCGGCCACGTTGAGGACATCGTCCACGCGGCCCATGATCCAGTAGTAACCGTCGGTGTCGCGGCGGGCGCCGTCACCGGCGAAGTAGACGCCGTCGATCTCGCCAAAATAGGTCGACAAATAGCGGTTGTGATCGCCGTACAACGTCCGCAGCATGGACGGCCACGATTGTCGCATGATCAGCAGACCGCCAGCGTTATCGGGCAGGCTCTGGCCGTCTTTGCTGACGATGTCCGGCACCACACCCGGCAACGGACGGGTACAACTACCCGGAGTGGTCGCGGTGATCCCGGGCAACGGGCTCATCATGATGGCCCCGGTTTCGGTTTGCCACCACGTATCGACGATGGGGCAACGCTCAAGTCCGATCACGCGGTGATACCACATCCAGGCTTCCGGGTTGATTGGTTCGCCGACCGATCCGAGCAACCGCAGTGACGACAGATCGAACTTGTTCGGCCACTGATCACCCCACTTCATGAAAGCGCGAATGGCCGTGGGTGCGGTGTAGAAAATCGAGACTTTGTATTTTTCAATGAGCTCCCAGAAGCGGCCCTCATCGGGCCAGTTCGGGGCACCCTCGTACATCAACACGGTGGCGCCGTTGAGCAACGGGCCATAGGTGACATAGCTGTGGCCGGTGATCCAGCCGATGTCGGCGGTACACCAGTAAGTGTCGGTTTCCTTCAGATCGAAGACCCACTGCGAAGTCATCATCGTGCCGAGCAAATAGCCGGCGGTCGTGTGCATGACCCCCTTGGGTTTACCCGTGCTGCCCGACGTGTAGAGGATAAACAGCGGGTGTTCCGAGTCAACCTCAACCGGATCGCATTCCGGCGAGGCATCCTGCATCAGATCATGCCACCAGTAGTCGCGATCGGGGACCATCGAGACGGGCCAACCGACGCGCTTCAGCACGACGACCTTTTCCACGGTAGGCGACTTGGCAAGACTCTCGTCGACGGCCTTTTTGAGAGGAACTTCTTTCCCACGTCGCCAGCCCCCGTCGGCCGTGATGACAACGCGGGCCTTCGCATCGTTATTGCGATCAGCCACAGCTTCCGCACTGAAGCCACCGAAAATGATGGAATGGACAGCCCCGATGCGGACACAGGCCAGCATGGCAATCGCCAGTTCGGGGACCAGCGGCATATAGATCGTGACTCGGTCGCCGGTCTGCACGCCGAGTTGCTTCAGCACGTTGGCAAACTTGCAGACTTCGCGATGGAGGTCGTTGTAGGTCAGGACGCGTGTCTCGCCCGGTTCGCCTTCCCAGATGATCGCCGCTTTGTTCTTGCGCCAGGTCGTCAAATGGCGGTCCAGGCAGTTGTAGGAGGCATTCAGAGTGCCTCCGGTAAACCACTTGGTATTGGGCATCACGCCTTCGAACACTTTGTCGTAGGGCTTGAACCAGTCGAGATTTGCGTCTGCGAGCTCGCCCCAGAATCCGGCGGGATCGTCCTTGGCCCGTTGCCACATTTCCTGGTACTGGGCTTCAGAGCTGATGTTGGCTTGAGCCGTGAATTCTGCGGTGGGGGGAAACTTTCGATCCTCATGCAGGATGCTCGTAATGCTCTCGCCGGAACCCATCGTCATGAGCGCGCTCTCCTCAACGAATGCCAAAACAATGAAATCGCCGGGTGCATTGCGACATGCTCACCCGGCCTGCCCATCAACCCGACACACTACCACAGTCAGCCCTGCCATCGCAACCGACAAACAACCCTCGCCACGAGGGCGAAAACCGCAGTTGATCCCGGATGGCGCATGAAAAGCTTAACCAAAGTACCAACCCGCGATGTGGACGCTGAGCGCGATCAGGTTTCCCGCGGAATGCATGGCGATCGGGACGAGGATTGTCTTACTCTTTAGAAAGGCCCAGGCCAGCATAAAACCGGCGATTTGATTGTCGGGGCCGGGGTTGCCTCCGATGATGTGGATTGAGGCGAAGACCAGTCCGCTCATAAGAATAGTTCCCAGTCCACCCAGACTTGGGGCCACGGCGACGAACAAGAGCGAGCGATAGATCAGTTCTTCGTAAACCGGAGCGCGAACACAAAAGGAATAGAGAGCCTGAAAACTCGGCTCAGTCTGGATCATGGGAATTGTCCACCCAAACCACCACCAGATCGTCGCACATATCAAAATCAAAACGGCAATCGGCAACATGAACCACAGTCCCATCCGGAACCAGTAGCCCCAACCTTGCACAGGAGCCAATCTAAATCCAAGCGCCGGCACGTCACCATCGTTGAGACACAAGACTGCCAGCAAACAGGTGAGAAGTAAAATTGGCCGATCGAAATGCCGAAGTTCCAAATGCGATTGCAGGTATGGCCACGCCACGTCCAACGCAACGGCCGTCAGTGCAAATCCACGGGTGGCCAGTGTGCGCCAGCCTGAATGCTGACCAACGGTTTCTTCAATCACACTGTGCCCTTTGGGGAGTTCATGTCGGTG
>JAQGHS010000259.1 GCA_028291605.1 Planctomycetaceae bacterium
TGGAAGATCAGTGATTGCACCGATGGTACTTCGAATACGTTTATGATGGGCGAGTCGCTTCCGATCTACACAAGTTTCCTGCGGTATTTCTGCACTGTCTACAACGTCGCGAGTACGAACACGCCGCCGAATTACTACAAATCGAGCGGCTGTGCCAAGATTCCCAGTGGTCGTGGAGCTGGCAGTTGTGCCGACGGCATGGTCGGATTCAATAGTCTGCATGTCGGCGGCGTGCACATGATGATGACGGACGGCAGCGTCCGATTCGTTAGCGAAAACATCAATTACACGAACTGGAATTACCTCGGCAACAGAAATGACGGCAACACGGTCGCCATCGAATAGCCCGAACAGCAGCGGGTCAGGATGGCAAGTTCTGACCCGCCCGTCGCTCAACGCCCTTCTGTTCACACTTCGGAAAGTCTTCGATGCGCTATCACGTATACCGCTTGCTCCCTTCGCTGATCGCGTTTCCCTTATTAGCGATCGGCTGCGCGCCGGCCCCTCCCAAGACCGTTAAGGTCAAGGGGATCGTCAGCTTTAACGGCGAGAAACTGACCAGCGGCACGATTTCGTTTGTCCCGACCACGATCACTCCGGGCGAAGCGATACATCCCGTCACTGTCGAACTGGATAATGGGGGCAATTACAACCTGTCGACCTTCAATGCCGGAGACGGAGTTTCACCGGGTCAGTACTCGGTGACAGTCGTCAGTTATGACCGTCCGCCCGATCCGGCGACTCCCGGACAGGAAGTTTGGTCGATCCCTCGCAAATATGGGAATCCGCAAGCCAGCGGTTTGCGTGCCGAAATCCGAGCTGAAGATCCGCAACCAATCGAACTCGATTTCGATCTCGTGGGCGAAAAAAACAAATAGTTTACGGCGCGTGTTTCGCAACGCGGTTCGTTGCGAATCCCGCTCTCAAATTTCAGTAAGCTCAGGAGCTCAAACTTTATATTGTTGACAACTCAGTCGACAACCACTCCAATAATATGTAGAAAACTGCATGCGTTGGTTGCGGCAGACACAGGGTCATTGACCCTGGGTGATATTCGCAGCGGATGTTTTCAACGATCGCCTGCTGACACACCTTATTAGTACCGCCCGCCTGAATTGCGATCAGCCTCATTTGCCGTCCGCGCTAAAATCGCTGCGGTGTCAACGATTGCTGAGACAAATACATCCAGTCAACATTGATGAGGTCACATGCTCGGACGTCGTCGGTTCTTACTGGCACTGCTCGTGATTTTCACAGCACGTGCGTCTGTGAGTATGGGTGCGCCTCTGGATCCTGCGGAGTCAGGTTCCGCTGTTGGCGGGGCTGTCCGGACTGCTCCGATTGAGTTCACCCGTGACGTGTTACCGGCCCTCACGAAGGCGGGATGTAATTCCGGTGCCTGTCACGGCTCATTCCAGGGGCGGGGGGGCTTTCAATTATCCCTCCTCGGATTTGATGCGGCGTTCGACTACGACGTCCTGACCAAGGCGTCTCGCGGTCGGCGGCTGAATGCCGGCATTCCGGAACGTAGTCTGTTGCTGCTCAAGCCAACCGGCGCCATGCCGCACGGCGGCGGGCGGCGGATTGCACCGGATTCGGAAGTGGCAGCCATCATCAAGACTTGGATCAGTCAGGGGATGGCAGGCCCGCGTCCGGACGACTTGCGCGGGTTGAGTCTCAAGGTGGAACCGTCTGAATTGACGATTCGCGTTAAGGCGGAAGGTGCCGCGGCTGAACCCACCGTTCTAAAGGTTGTGGCCTCATTCGCCGATGGCTCTTCGCGCGATGTGACAAAGTGGGCCTCCTATGATATTCGCGAGAAGCTGACCGCCGAGGTCAGTCGTTTAGGGACCGTGACGGCTCATCGACCGGGCAAGACTGCCGTGCAAGTCAAATATCTCGGTCAAGTGGCGGCTGTCAGTGTCTCTGTGCCGTATGCCGCTCCCTCCAGCTTCGAATTCCCGGTTCAGAACTTTATTGATGAATTAGCAGTCGTGGAGTGGAAGCGGCTCGGGGCGAAACCTGCACCTCTCGCCGATGATGCCACCTTCCTGCGACGCGTCTATCTCGACTTGATCGGGACGTTGCCCACACCCGCTGAAGTGAGAAAATTCCTTGCCGACACGTCGGCCACCAAGCGGTCGCAGGTCATCGACGAGTTACTCGCACGTCCCGAATATGTCGACTTCTGGTCGTTGCGCATGGCGGATCTATTGCGAGCCCACCGCCGGTATCTGGGTGATAAGGGCTTGGCAAGTTTTTCCGGATGGATTCGCCAATCGGTCCGTGAGAACAAACCGCTGGACCAGTTGACTCGAGAGCTGTTAACATCCCAGGGCAATTTGTTTACGAATGGGCCTGTCGGCTACTACTTTATCGATGAGAAGGTCGAAGATCTGGCCGAGACGACATCGCAGGTCTTCCTCGGAGTTCGCCTGCAATGCACACGGTGCCATCACCATCCGAATGAGGTCTGGAGCCAGGAAGACTATTACGGTCTGGCGGCGTTCTTCACCCGGCTGGAGACCAAAGACAGCGGCACGCAGGGCTCGAAATTTGGTGGACCAAAGAGTCTTCGGCCGTCAGCGAAAGAGAATCCCAATCGCAAGCCGTTGCTCACTGTCGCCCCTCGGTTGTTTGGCGAACCCGTCCTGCCAGCCGACGCGACCAGCGCCGATCCGCGACAGAAACTGGCCGAGTGGATCACGAAGCCCGACAACCCGTTCTTCGCTCGCAACTTTACCAACCGCTACTGGCAGGCTCTGCTGGGCCGTGGTCTAGTGGAACCGGTCGACGACATGCGAGCGACCAATCCCGCTGCGTTCCCGGCGTTGCTCGATGCCCTGGCCAAGGATTTTGCCGCACATCATTTCGACGCCAAATACCTGTTACGGACGATCTGTAATTCACGCGTCTATCAGTTGGCGCCCGAATTGAATCCACAGCAAGATGTGGATGGCCTGCTCTTCACGCACCGTATCCCGAAGCGTTTGTCGGCTGAAGTGCTGCTCGATGGTATCAATCAGTTGACTGGCTCATCAGAAGTCTTCGAAGGCCAACCGGTCGGCACACGGGCCATCGCCCTGCCCGACCCGACGATTGTGTCGCACTTCTTGAGTACCTTCGGCCGTCCCCTGCGAAACAGCCCCTGTGATTGTGCTCGCGGTGCATCCCTGGATTTATCGCAGGCGCTGCATCTGGCGAACAGCACGGCCTTGCACGAGAAAGTGGTCTCCTCGACGGGACGACTGGCCACGAGTTTGAAGGCCGGTCAGACAGACGATCAGATTGTCGAAGAATTGTACCTGGGAGCTCTGGGCCGCCTGCCTGCGGACATTGAACGTCAGGCTGTGCGTGAATCACTGGCCGAAGGGACGTCACGCGATGAGACCTGGCAAGATGTGCTCTGGGCCCTGATTAATTGTTCGGAGTTTGTATTCAATCATTAAGCCAAGGCGAGCGTCCGGCGTAAGCCGGATGGTTTTTGGCGACTCACTACAATCGAAAACGTTGAACCAAATCAAACGAAGAGTGTCGTTGATCGCTCCGCGATCAAACGGATCTGACCGCGGAGCGGTCAGCGGCATTCCAGAGGGAGAGAAACAATGTTCAAACTCGAACGACCATCTCACAACTGCGAAGGCATGTCGCGCCGTGCGTGGCTGCAGGTCGGCGGCCTGTCTCTGTTTGGCATGTCGCTGCCCAAGCTCCTGCAGGCCGAAGCGGCCCAGCCCGCTGCCGCGCGTAAGGACGTCAATTTCATCCTGTTGTTTACCAGCGGCGGCCTGGCCAACATGGACACGCTGGATATGAAACCCGATGCTCCCATCGAGTATCGCGGCGAATTCCAGCCCATTGCGACCAGCCTGCCGGGAGTGACTGTTTGCGAGCATCTGCCGCTGATGAGCCGCCAGATGGACAAGGTCTGCCAGGTGCGGTCGATCGTGCATCAGGGAAGTCAACACGCCGAAGCCATGCACTGGATGTTGACCGGTTATCCGCAGGTTCCCGACGTCAACGGGGCGCCGGTGGGTTCGACCGTCTATCCGTGCTTTGGCTCGGTAGTTTCCAAGGAGCTCGGTTGGAAAAATGGCCTGCCTCCCTATGTGCAATGTGCCCCGAATGAAATGGGCTATTCGGGTGGCGGCTACCTGGGTTCCGCTTACAACGCGTTGATGGTTCGCCGCAGTCCCGCCGACAAGGATTTCTCGGTCGATGACGTTTCGATCCCGACTCAGGTTGGGGCAGACCGGACTCTACGCCGCCGTAAGATTCTCGACCGGCTGGATGCCTGGCAGCGGCAGGTCGACCGGTCTTCCGAATCGGTTTACAATCGCGGCGAATTCTATCGCCAGGCATATGATCTGATTACGTCACCGGCTGCTAAAAAAGCCTTCAATATCAACGAAGAATCCGAGGCCACGCGTGATCGATATGGCCGGACTCGGGAAGGCCAAGCGACCTTGTTAGCGCGGCGTCTGGTCGAATCGGGAGTTCGCTTTGCCGCAGTGGACTTCGGTGGCTATGACACGCACGACAAGAATTTCATCCGCTTGAAGAACCCGCTGCTCCCGACGCTCGATCAAGCCTGGTCAGCCCTGCTGCAGGATCTGTCGGATCGCGGCATGCTCAGTAATACGGTGGTCTTGTGTGCCGGCGAGTTTGGCCGGACGCCCCGAGTCAATGGTGGGGCTGGTCGTGATCACTGGCCCTTGGCTAATACGATCGCCTTCAGTGGTGCTGGAGTTCGAGCCGGAAGTATCGTCGGCAAGACAGATTCCAAGTGCGAACGTGTCTCGGGCAAGGAACACACCACGCTCGATTACGCTGCGACGATCTTCCGCCTGATGGGGATCGACGATACGCAAGAGTATATGACCAACGACGGCCGCCCGGTCCTGATCAACGGCGGCGGCCGGGCCATCGATGAGGTGCTCACGTGATGTTGCTTCGCTCCTGGGGATTCGCAGTCCTGGCGGTCTTGGCGTGTGCTTCTTCTGCCTCGGCCCAGCCGATGGCTCCGCTGTATGACGAATGTCGCCTGGATAGTATCTATCCCATCGGCGGTCAGCGGGGCTCGACGGTCAAGCTGGAATTCAAGGGAATGGAATCCGGCCTGACGTTTCCCACGGGGATCGTGATCGATGGCGCTCCCGGCGTGACCGTGAAAGAAATCAAACCGATCGATGGCCGGAAGATGGAGGCGACTCTGGAGATCGCCGCCAACGCCCCCTTGGGGCGTCGCTGGATACGGGTGCAAACGGAGCGCGCCGGACTGACCAACTTCGCTTCCTTCGTCGTCGGCAGTCTGCCCGAGCGTCTGGAAGTTGAGCCTAATAGTACGACCGCCATGGCGGAAGTGACTCAGTTGCCGCTCGTCATGAATGGCCGAGTCAACCCGGGAGCCGATCTCGATTACTATCGATTCACGGGGAAAAAGGGGCAGAAACTGGTCGCCGCCCTGGCGGCACATGCTCTCGATATTCACGGACAATATAAAAGCTTCGGCATCGCGGACTTCAGCCTGGAATTGCTCGACGCCGAAGGCCGTACGCTGGCCGCCGCAGAAGACACGGTCGGCTATGACCCGTTGATCGAACATGAACTGCCGCACGACGGCGACTATTTTGTGCGGGTTCAACTGCTCAACTATCAAGGCTTTCCTGAAGCCTGCTATCGCTTGACCTTGGGTGAAGTGCCCTACGTGACCGGCGTCTTCCCTGCGGGGTTTCGTCGCGGAACGCCTACGGAAGTGGAACTGTTCGGCCTTAATGTTCCGCCGGGTACGAAACGCCTGATGGGGCAAGTTCCCGTGGCCGAGTCCGGAATTGCTTTGGACAAGCTCGCTGCATCTGGTTTACCGGCATGGCTTGGTGAGCAAGGTGCCAACTGGGATCCCGCGTATAATCTGCGACATGTGACGCTCGAAAACGATGTGAGCTCTGGTCTGGATGTGCCGCTGGTGGTGGGCGACCTGCCGGAAGCACTCGAAGTGGAGCCCAATGAGGAACGTCCCCAGTCGAGTCAGCTGGCCATCCCGAGTACGTTGAATGCTCGATTCCAGAAAGCCGGTGATGTTGACTGGTATCGAGTCCGCCTGGAAGACAAGCAGAAGGTGCAAATCGAAATCGTCGCGCAGCGTTTTCTGCGGTCTCCGATCGATACGTTGCTGCAGGTGTATGATGAAAAAGGGCAGATGCTGCTCGAGAACGACGACGAGTCGTTCGATCCGGGGTATGAGGCGTACCATGATTTCAAGACGACCGACAGCAAGCTCGTTTTCACCGCACCGGCGGCGGGTGAATACTTTGTCCGCGTGACCGATCAGACTGGTGTGTACGGTCCGCGTGCCGTTTATCGCTTGACGATTGACCTGGACCGACCTGATTTTCGGGTGACGCACTTCCCCGACACGGTCCCCGTCTGGGGGCCTGGTTCGACGTCCTGTGTGCTCACGCGCATTGATCGCTTTTCAGGCTGCAACGACGACATTGAAGTTTCAGTCGAAGGCCTGCCCCCCGGCTGGACCAGCAAGTCGACGGTCTCACAGTCTCCGACGCCAGATCGGCCTTACAACACTTATCAATTAAAAGTGTTTTCCACCGTGACCGCCCCGGCCAATGCGGTCCCCGGAACATCGTTCCCGTTCCGCATCGTGGGCCGTGCCAAACGCGCCGATGGCACGTACCTGGAACATACCTCGCAGCCTTTGAATCTCTTCTATACCAGCGATACGGGGTTCTTTCGAGTCAGCCCTGTTTCGCGAGTGGCAGTAGCGAAGCCGCAGGGACCGTGGTTGGAATCGGTGACGAAAGAGATCGAGATTCCGCGAGCAGGCACGGGCAAGCTCTTCATCAAAGTGCATGGAGCCGCTGCCGACTTGAAGCAGATGCCGGTCATTGTAAATCTCGCGATGGCGGGTGTGGCGTGTGGTCTGACGACGCCACGCAACCTGCCAATTGTTGACGGCCAGGTCGAAGTGCCGCTCACCCTGGGGCCCGAACTTCCGCCAGGAGTCTACGGTATCACGGTCGCCCAAACCTGGCGCAGTGATATTCGGACGGGTATGCCCGGACCTTGTACCGAGTTGATTAAGCTCACGGTCGTGCCGGCGAAGTAACCGCGTCTCGTAGGATCAGCCCCCAGGCCCGTCCGAGCCGCATTTCCGTAAGATGGGGACTCCTGCCCGTCTCCGTATTGGGAATACGAATACAGAATACGAATACAGACGGGCAAGAGTGCCCATCCTACGGAACGCTTACTTGCTCGCTGCGTAAACCAACTTGCCTCCCAGATAAGTTTGCTCAACGGTCATGTTCCTCACGTCCTCCACGGGGCAGGTCAGGATGTCGCTCTTGAGCACCACGAAATCCGCCAGTTTACCGGTTTCAATCGAACCTTTTTCCTTTTCTTCGAAGGTCAAAAAGGCGTTATTGATCGTGTACAGCCGCAAGGCTTGTTCGCGAGTAATCGCCTGCTCGGGATGCAACGGCTTGTCGTCGAAGCGGCGTGGCTGGCGGACCAGAGTGACCCACATTGCGAGGAATGGGTTATACGGATTCACTGACCTCAGGCTGCCGATTTTTTGCATGTGGTCTGAACCTCCACCGACAATCACTCCCTTGTCGAAGCACGCCTTATAGGGCTGAAAATAAGCCATCCGCTCGTTACCAAATTGCTTGTGCAAGGTGGCTCCGTCAAGCCACAGCCAGGCGGGTTGGAGGTCGGCTACGATTCCCACCTGGCTCATTTTTTCAATCGCTTCGGGGCTCATGAAATTGCAGTGCGTGATACACGGTCGTTGAGCCGCGACCGGGAAGTCCTTATTGATCTCGACATAAGCATCGATCAGCGCCAGCACCGCGGCGTCACCCACGGAATGTGCCGTAAATTGCAGATCGTGCTGCAGGGCAAACCGGGCCATGTGGACGAGGTTCTCTTGCGGGATAAAGCGTATTCCGCGGTAGGTCGGGTCGGTGATCGAGTAGATCTCACTCTTGCCCCACGGCTCGCGCATGTAAGCACTGCCGGTCAACATGCCGCCGTCTAAAAAGACCTTCACGCCACGCAGCCACAGCATCG
>JAQGHS010000318.1 GCA_028291605.1 Planctomycetaceae bacterium
CGGCGCTAGCCGCCGGTTTTTTGTCGAAACAGACACAAAGCACCGGAGGCTAGCGCCATTCCGCTCACCAACTGAGTGTTAACCATACGGATTACGCAGGAACTTGTTGTAAGGCAGCCTTACATTGCGATAGGTAAATTGGTCGGCTCGGATACTGGAGGGCGGGGCAAAACCGACGATGGCTGCCGTGGTCACCACATCGTCCTGATCCACACCGTCACCGCTGACCCCCAAGCCGCCGACCAGAACGCCACTCTTGTAGACTCCCGAACTACCGGGGAAGAAGACGACGCCATTCTGGTTGTCAGATGAGGTGCTGGTGTCGTGGAAGTTGGTTCCAATGTTGAACGAATCGTAGCCCTGTGCCGTCTGGAAACTGCTGGCGGGTGTGGGTGCTCCCAGGTTTTCGGCATTCTTGGGGTTAATGCCCGGGTCGTTCAGAATCGAAAATGCTCCCGGCTTGGTGCCATCCACACCAGACGGATAGCGGGGTTCGGCCAGGAATCGGAATGTACGGGCGGTGAAGGCCACTCCCTTGGGATTCACTGCGGGATTCTGTTTGGCGATGACTCGATCTTGCGGCTGCAATTCATTCGGGTTGTCGTAATAGGCCATGTTGCGGGCCTTGGCGACGGCGACATCCAGCGAGAAATAAGTCGCGTCAGTCATGCGGTAGAGGCCCAAGACCTCACCGGTAGTGTCGGTGACCGCGAAGACCATTTTCGTTCGCGTGCCGAGCGGTGCGCGGATCGCCGCGCGGACTCGGTTGGCTTCTGCAATACCTTGGTTGATGATCTTCGTGACATCCGCCGCGGTCAGGCCGACTCCGTCATGAGCAGCCACCAGCCATCCCGTGGGCACGGCGGTTCCTGCCTGCAGTGTCGCGGCAGGAGTCACCGGTTGATCGGTCCCGTTAACTGTGCCTGGCCCCAGTCGCCGGCCCATTTGCTGGATTTGGCGGACTCCTTCGATACCGGCCGTCGGTCAGACTGCCTGCAAAGTAATGCCGACCAGATCGATACGCGGGAATGGCAAATCAATCCCATTCACAGGTGGAATGCCGCCCACCGGTGTCGCCTTGATCCCGGCCTGAACGCTGCTCCCGATAGCGGTGAGGGCAATGGTTTCGGCTTCCTCAACCAGCGGGGCGTTCGTACGAGCGGTCGTAGATTTGCCGTCACCATGGACGAAGCCCTGCTCGTAGGATGCGTAACCATCGGGGCCCGGGAAGAAGACGCCAATGCCGCCGACCACCGTGTCACCAATCCCGTTGCCGTCAGTGTCTCGATACAACGGAATACCACCCGGCAGCGTCGCGATCCCGCGCGGCAGAGCGTCGGGCATCAAGCCGGACTGCACGCCGTAGGAACCGGGAGCGTTGATTTCCTGAGTCGCCGACACGTAATCGGCGTTGAACCGCCCTTCCCCACCGGGATATTCATCAATGCTGTCACGGTTGGTATGTTCGATGCCGAACAAGTCGACTGGCGGAGTATGCGAAACTCCAGGTGGGAAGTGGCCTCCCAGCCCAATCGGAGCCACAAATCCCGGGCCCGCAATCGTCGAACTCATGTCCGTGATGCTGGGATTGGATTCCACTTCACGCTCAGTAATCGTAGTCTGGCTGATGAACCGCACGGTGCGTGACGTCAATACCCCCTGATTATTGGAGAAGAATGCCGCAGTTCGAGCTTCGGCCACCGCCCCGTCGATCGAAAACACCAATGTCGCCAGATCGATCGTAGGTACGTCGGCTTCGGTACGGACACCAAGAATAATGCCCTGCCGGTCTGTGATGACGATGATCGCATCCTGGCTGGGGGTCGCAGCCGAGGCGCGGTCCAGCAGTTGTTCGACATCCGTCGTCGTTAACTGGGGATCTCCTGAGAACAAGGGGGCCAGTGTTTCCGGTTTGGTCGCATTCAAGTTCTGAGTGGAATTGCTCGTCGATGTGGTCGATGGCCCCCTGCTGCCCGTCGACAAGTTGAGTCCCAAGCCGGGGACCGAGGCCGCACTGTTCGTGGAAGAAGGAGTTGTCCCGGCAGAGTCGCCAGCTCCCGCATCCGGATCAGTGGACGTGCTGGTGGAATTCGTGGTGCTGGACGTGGAACTTCCACTGTTCGAAGTTCCGCTGGGCTTGCTCGTTGCCTGATCAGCCTTCGGCGCTTTCCGCGCCGCTTTATCAGCCGCCCGCTGTTCGGCCTTGGAGGCCTTGAGCGGACTTTGGGAGCTCGTTGATTTGGCACCCTTTAACGCCGTGCCGAGGGGCTCGATTGTGCCCGATGAAGAAGCGGAAGAAGGTACAGACAACGTCTGAGCGACGTTCGTCTCGCTCAATAAGGTCGAATCATCGGTTAGAAAAGTGGATGTGGGAGCTGACTGTGTCACCAAGGACCCTGATTCAGATGAAGAATCAGACGGGACTGAAGTGGTCAGCGCGGCGATTTCCAAGTTGGCGAAGTTTGAAGCCAGATCCGGCAGCGCGGAGGGAACCAGTTCGCCCAATAACGCGCGTTCTTCAAGAGTTTCCGTGTTCGAGCCAGCTCGCCGTGGAGAAACTCTCCGAGCGGGCGTCGTTCGCCATCTTCGCAGCCAGCTTTTCCAAGCGTCTACAGACATCCCGATCTCCGTGGCTGGCTAATGCGTCGCAAGTGTTTTGTGTGAAACAAGTTGTGAACCAGCGAGGCCCAATTCGTGATTCGAGTCGCTGGGAGGGTGAGGCTCCTGCCGAACCGCAAGCGTCTAGCGAGTGCCGAATGACGCTTGCGGTTCGGCAGGAGCCTCACCCTCCCGTGACGTTGAAATATCATTCACGGCTTCGACCGTTCAGGCGTCCTTTAAAGCGATCACCTAAAGCGATCACCATTTAACGTAGTTATTCAGTCGTCCGAGTGGTGCGTAACTCCGTGTCATCAAGCTCCGAAAATTAATCGGCTGAGGAAAAAATGTCGGAACAAGCGGTATAATCACTAAAGTCAACGCATGTCTCCCACTCTCGCTTGGTTATCAGCGGCCGAATACGAATTCGTGGTGTAACACGCGTTGATTTAATGTGTTACGTAAAATCCATGTTCAAGCCAAGCTTGCGGAACAGACGTGTAGTCTCATCCGGCATAGTTAGCCGCATCAGATTGTTGCGACATATTCGTTAGACGCGGAATAATCGCGAGAAGTTTCCTGAACTACCAATCCGATACTGACCAAGTATCAATATCGAAAACTAGGGAATGTTCGTCAAAGTCACTCAACTTTTGAACGTTCCGGTGTTCCCGACAATTTGTTCCACGCCAAGTAGCCGAGTTTTCTGTGTGCATTTGAGCATTCGAACAGACAATCTGCGCCAACACTCACCTCCAGAGCAATCTTGCGCTCTCTGGCAGCGGCAGTGGTACGTCTATTCGGAATCGAAGCGTTGGGCAGGAGTAATCCTCGCACTGCTGTTCCTGGTGATTCTGGATGTCTCGATCGCTCGGGCTCAGAGTGATTCGCCTGGCGTTGCGATGCTCAATGATGAAGTCGCCGCTCCTAATTCGGACGACCCGCCTGCGGACAATTCGGGGAGTTTGGAACCGCTGACTGAGATTCTCGACGGGGACCTCGAACCAAAGATTCTGCGGCGTCCTTTGCGACCGGGGGATCAGGAGCCACTGCCGTCTGACCAGCCGGACGTTGACCAATGGGTGGACCCGAATTTCGATGCCCCCACCGGATTCACCGGAATGTCGGGGATTGAACCCTTCGAATCGCAGACCGACGGGCATTTCGTCCCGGTCGAGGATCGCTGGCGTTCCGGATTTCCTGAATGGGACCGCTACGGCAAGGGGTACGTCGCCGTGGATGATGTTCCCTATGAAGTCGGCCATCTCTGGAATCCCTTCAATCAAAATGTGCTGAAGGGCGATTATCCGATTGCCGGCCAACATACGTTTCTGAATATCACGGCCACGAATTTCCTGATCTTCGAACCGCGTTCCGTACCGACGCCGACCACCCCCTTCGAGAGTACCCACCACCCTGAGAGCCCGAATTTCTTTGGCAATCCCAATCAGTTGTTCGTCTCGAACTTCATGCGTTTTTCGTTCAACCTGTCACACGGCAACGCCTCGTTCAAGCCGGCCGACTGGCAGATGCGGTTGACGCCCGTGTTCAACATGAACTACTTGAATGCGAACGAATTGGGAATTGTGAATCCCGATGTGCGGGCTGGGACGACCCGTTTCCGGGATCGAGGGGCATTGGAAGAATGGTTCTTCGAGAAGAAACTGGCTGACCTGAATGGCGACTACGATTTCATGTCGGTACGCGTCGGATCGCAACCCTTCATCAGCGATTTCCGTGGCTTCATTTTCTCCGACACCAATCGCGGCGTGCGCTTGTTCGGGACAGCTCAGGCCAATCGGCATCAATACAATCTGGTGTTCTTCGACCAGACCGAAAAAGATACGAACAGCCAACTGAATACATTCAATGACCGGCATCAGAACACGATCATCGCCAACTACTACATGCAGGACTTCGTCGTTCCGGGTTATACGTCGCAGTGGAGTTTCCACTACAACCGCGATCAACCGAGTTTTAAGTTTGATACCAACAATTTCCTAGTCCGACCTGATCCCGTCGGCGTGTTTAGACCCCACCAGGTGGAGGCGTATTATTTCGGTAACGCGGGCGATGGACATATCGGACGGATCAATGTGAATCACGCGTTTTACTGGGTTGTCGGCAATGACAGTTTCAATCCTCTGGCCGGGCAGCGCGTCGATATCAACGCCAAGATGGCTGCGATCGAACTGTCATACGATCGCGACTGGATCCGGTTTCGCGGATCCTATTTCTATTCATCCGGCGATACCAACATCAAAGATCGCGACGCCACGGGGTTCGATACGATTCTGGATAACCCCATTTTCGCGGGGGGCCAGTTCAGCTATTGGCAGCGTCAGCAGATCGGTTTGTTCGGTACCAGCCTGGTCAATCGCATGAGCCTGGTTCCCGACTTGCGCTCCAGCAAGTTCCAAGGCCAAAGTAACTTCGTGAACCCGGGTCTGCAGTTGTTCAATGTCGGCTTCGACGTCGATGTGACGCCTCAGTTGCGTTTCATTCACAACACGAATTTCTTGTATTTCGATACGACCAAGGTGCTGGAGCAGTTTGTGTTTCAGAACAACATCTCCCGCACCATTGGAACCGACATCAGTCTGGGCATGGAATATCGCCCGTTGCTCAATAATAACGTTGTCATTACAGCAGGAGCGGCGTCATTGCTGCCCGGTGCGGGATTCAATGATCTATATCGCAATCCGAACTCACACGTGGATCCGTTGTATTCATCATTCGTTGAACTCGATTTGACTTACTAAATAACCTGAAAAAAAGAAACTCAGGTGAGCCGGGTGGCGTAAGCCCCCGGATTCTTCGTCCACGAACGGTTACGAAGAATCCGGGGGCTTACGCCGCCCGGCTCACCTGGACC
>JAQGHS010000364.1 GCA_028291605.1 Planctomycetaceae bacterium
AACTTCCTGGTTCGGAGCCTCAAGAATGTCTACCTCTGGCAATTGCGCTGGGCGTTGAAGTTCCGGACCGTCAGTGTCTGCATTTTCCTGGGGCTGACTGTCGCCACGATCGCCATCCTGCCGTTCATGGGTGCCGAATTCATGCCGGAACTGGAAGAAGGCAACGTCTATGTGCGTGGTACGTTCCCGGTCAATGCCTCGCTGGATGAAGTGGCCTCGAAGGCGGCGACTGCTCGGAAGATCCTGCAAAAGTACCCCGAAACAACACTCATTCTGAATCAGATGGGTCGCCCCGGCGATGGTACTGATCCGACCGGCTTCTACAACTGCGAGTTCTCTGTCCCGCTGCGCCCGGCCGAAGAATGGCCGAAGGTGATGCCGCAGACCGGACTTGCCGCCTGGCTGCACGGCCCGTTCCGGCCGCGCACGAAACCCGAACTCGTGGACGAAATGAATGCCGATCTGGCCGAGCAAATCGTGGGTGTCGACTGGAATTTTTCGCAGTACATCCGGGACAACGTGTTGGAAACGCTGTCTGGAGTCAAAGGCGAGAATGCGATCAAAATCATTGGCCCCGATCTGGACGAACTCGAGCGGATCGCCGAACAATGTAAGACCCGTCTGAACACTGTTTCGGGAATCGCCAATGTGGGTATCTTCCGCATCAAGGGACAAGCGAACCTCGAGTTTGCAGTCGATCGTGAGAAATGTGCCCAGTGGAACGTGGCCGTGGCCGACGTGCAGGACGTCTTGTCGACAGCGGTCGGCGGACAGACATTGACCCAGGTCGTCGAAGGGGAACGCAAATATGACGTGACGCTGCGCTGGCCCGAGAAACTGCGTCACAACGAGCAGACGATTCTCGACATCCCGGTGGAAGTCGTGAAGAACCGGCTCACCATTCGTTCCGCAGATTATTCCAACGGCAACTCGAATGATGCTGCGGCGGGAAGTCTCGACTTTTCCGGAGCCAATCGTGGACTGCCGGCACTCTCTGGAAGCAAGACGACATCAGGCAGCTCAGAGTTGACCAACGTTCCGAGACGCCGTGTGCGAGATCTCGTCAGTCCGCTGGGGCCTGATGGCGAGCCGGTCCAAAACGGCCAGTTTGTCCGTTCGGGAGCATCGACGATTTATCGTGAACAGGGCAATCGATTGATCGCGGTGAAGTTCAGCGTTCGAGGTCGCGATCTGGCTGGTGCCGTCGCGGAAGCACAGCAAAAAACGGCGGACTTGATTCAAGCTCCCTACCGCGTCGAGTGGAGCGGCGAGTTTCAAGAGATGCAAGAAGCCGTCCATCGCCTGACGCTATCGGCTGCCCTGTCATTGGTGCTCATCGTCGTGCTGTTGTATCTGGCCCTGCGTTCCTTACTGGATGTCGGCGTGGTCCTGTCCAATGTGGTTGTCATGTGCATCGGCGGCATCTGGGCTCTGATGTTGACCGGTGAGAATTTCAATATCTCGGCGGGTGTCGGTTTCATCTCCGTGTTGGGCGTAGGCATTATGAACGGTCTGCTCTTAATCTCGCGGTTCAATCAAGCTCGCTCGCACGACGTTCCGTTACACGAGGCGCTCGTGGATGGAATCGACAAGCTGATTCGCCCCTTGACCATGACGGCCCTGGCGGCCATTTTTGGCCTGCTACCCGCGGCCATGTCGACGAAGATCGGATCCGAAACTCAGCGTCCGCTGGCCATCGTCGTGGTCGGCGGCATGATCACAACGTTGTTCTTCGTGAATCTGCTGCCGGTGCTCTACAGCTACTACGGTGATCGCAAACCGCCGGAAGGTGCGGGAGTCGGCCACTAACGCGAACCCAGTTCGCTGTAGGCCGCCCGACTCCGAGCGTCGGGCTACGGCTCATTCCTTCGGTGGCGCCTCAGGATCCGCCGGAGCGGCTGCTGGTTCGGGCTCAGGCAGAAACAGCGCTGGGTTGGCAGGGAATTCATCCATCATCAATAACCCTGCAATTTCCGCGGCCGAGAGCAACCGTGATTCCTGGGCCGAGATGTAGTCCAGATTCGCTTCGAAATAGGTTCGTTGCGTCTGCAGCAGCCGCGAGATATCAAACTGACCTCGGGCATACGCACTTTGGACCAGCGTCAGTGTACGCTTCGCATCCGGTAGGATCCCCTCTTCGTACCTGCGTACCTGCTCGTTGGCCGCATGGAATCGGGCCAGTGCATCGGCAAGCTGTCGGGTCAGGGAGTTATGAAGCGTGTCACGCGCTGCCACCGTGCGTCGCACAAACGCGTCGGCGGCAAGGATGTTACCCTGGTTCCTATTCCAGATGGGAATATCGACGTAGACACCGACCAGCCCTGCCGTATTCGGCGACTGCTGAGTGTATTGCACGCCACCTTGGAGGGTGACGTTGGGTTTGGGTTCCAGTTCGGCTCGTTGGAGTAATAACATCGCTCGGCTGATGTCGATGTTGGCAATCTGCACGAAAGGACTGTTCGTCACCACCTGAGTCAGGACCGCAGCATCGTCGAATTCGGGCAACGGAACTGTCAGGTCGCCGCTGACTTTATCGACGACCAGATCGGGTACCCCCATGGTCGCCGGGAGTTGCTTCAATCGGCC
>JAQGHS010000374.1 GCA_028291605.1 Planctomycetaceae bacterium
ATCTGTCCCAAGAATTCGATGGGACTAATGGGACTTATAGGACGGATGGGACTTATGGGATTCGAGTTGGATGTAGCCACGGTCGCCTAGACCATGGGGCATGCGCACTCAACCGTGATCTGTCCCACGCTCTGGCGAGCGTGGCTACCCAAGATTCCCCTTACTTCGCGGCCGCAGTCACCCCCGGCCAGTCATCGGTCCGGAAGGGCGTCACCGGCAACCCCTCTTTGCTGTAGAGATTACAGACGGGGTTATCGGCCCAGGCATAGCGCACCGCAGCCGGGTCTGTGACAGCGTCGCTCCAGACTTCCACTTTGTCAGTCCCTACCAGTTTGGCCTGAGCCCAGACAAACTTCTTGTCTTCGCCGGCAATGGCAAAGCCTTTGAGCTGTTGAACGTCAAACGGAACCAATCCGGCTCCGACATGATCCAGCGTCACAATGATCTTATTGCCCTGTTTCTCCATCGACTTATACAGAGGGCTTTGATGAGCAATGGGCAGCTTATAAACATCCGACAAGGCCCACCGAGCCAGCCGCATGCCGACTCCCTGCTTGTTCTTGGGATGGATGTCCTTGCCTTCACCGATGTCGATAATGACGGCCTCACCCGTGTTCTTGAGCTTCGACATCGTCAGCGTCTGAGCTTCCCGCAATTCAGCCCACGCACTCGGTCCAGGTTCGGCTTGTTCGCCGAGGAAGTCGGCCAGTTGGACCCAGTAGAAGGGGAACTCACCCTGCTGCCATTCATCGCGCCAGCTTTTGATCATCAACGGGAACATGTCGCGATACTGGTAAGCACGGCTCGCATTGGATTCACCTTGATACCAGATGGCTCCGCGGATGCCGTAGCCCACCGTGGGCTTCAAGGCACCGTTGTAAATGTTGGCCGGGCGGGCATTGCCTCGCATCCGTCCTTCGGGATTTTGTGGAGCCGGAGGGACAGGCTGGTTCTTTTCTTTCGCTTCCTTGGCGGCGATTTCCCACTTCGCGAACTTGTCCTTGTATTCTTCCAGCGCCTTGGGGAGATTCTCTTCTTCCGCCTTCCAGCGGGCGAGCAGTTCGTCGTACTTGCCTTCCTTCGCCATCAGATCGCGATTGATCCACGCTTCACAGGCCGAGCCACCCCAGGCATTGTTGATCAGGCCAACAGGGACATCCAGAGTCTGGTGCAACTGGCGTCCGAAGAAGTAGCCGACTGCCGAGAAGCTATCGACCGTCTCTGGCGTGCAGGCGGTCCAGGCGCCTTTGAAATCGGTCTGAACTTCTTGTGTTCCCACGTTCGGAACAGTAATCAACCGAATCTTCGGAAACTTCGCGGTTAACCGTTCCAGATCAGGATCGTTCGCCCGATTGACCGACCACTGCATGTTCGACTGGCCCGAACAAATCCAGACTTCACCGACGAGAACATCATCAAACGTCAGGGTATTCTTGCCTTGAATGGTCAGTGTGTAGGGACCACCAACAGCCAGCGGTTCGAGTTCCACCTGCCAGCGGCCGTTTTCCCCCGGCTTGGCCGTGAGTTTTTGTTTGTCGATGGAGACGGTGACCTCTTCGCCGGCTCCAGCCCAACCCCAGACCCGGTTCTTCTGCCCTTGCTGCAGCACCATATGCGATCCAAAGATCGCGGGCGTTTTGACATCGGCCCGGGCGATACTGCCACTCATCGCCACCAATACCAGGCAACTCAACGTCGACACGATCCACTGCAGTCCACTCGTGCGTCTCAGGCTCATGTGTAAACTCCCTCGTCGGTTGAAGATTTCCGATTGTGCGTCGTTTCACCTACGAGCACGAATGTACGAAATTCGATGCGAGGAGTACACCGTGAGGGCGTAGAAGGCCCGAGAGTATTGCGGTGTTTAAAGTCGCTTCTGTCCTTTTAGTCCCTGAGAATTCAAGGACTACGCGGACAGATACCGCTGCAGGGCCATCGGCACCCGCCGTTTCCCGATCACCATGACAACACTGCACAGCACGCCGAGCAGAACAAACAGATGCCCGCCCGATTCCATCGTTTCTTCCAGATTCACGCCCCATAGTCGGGCATGTGGCAGAACCTTCCAGACACCGGAATCGACACTGACGGCCAGCACATACCAGCTCACGGCACCCAGCCACCAACCGCACAGCGACGAGCAACTCCACACTGGCGACAGCTCTTTCTGATTTCTCACGGCCGATACGGCAAGAACGACCAACCCCACATAGACTCCGGCCCCGGTCCACGCGAAATGGAGCTCGCGACACAGCAAAATCGCCGGCAGGCAGATTACCCAGGCTCGGCAAACGTGGCGTTCGACCAACCACAAATAGATGGCCAGCACCAAAGCCGCAGCGAGCAGCGAAGGTCCCAGGATTTCCTGGAAATCCTTGCCCGTCCAGGCATATTTCCCCACGAACCACGAGAGGAATTGTCCAGAAC
The DNA here is from genome assembly GCA_028291605.1 of Planctomycetaceae bacterium. Lineage (GTDB taxonomy): Bacteria > Planctomycetota > Planctomycetia > Planctomycetales > Planctomycetaceae > JAKFVC01. Next base: position 2,428 of record JAQGHS010000374.1, read on the forward strand.
CCAGCAGGCCGATCAGCCCGAATCCCGCCAGCGGCAAGACCGCACACCATAGGGGCAGTTTTGAAGCGATTGCCAAGACGTCCTGACTGGCTGCCATCCATGCAAATCGTGGGGATGCGGGAGACTGGTGTGACTCATGCAGAGCAAGGATTTGGCTAGCCATGGGATTGCCTGATAGTCGTTGTTCGCTCCGCGAACGAAACGCATTCGCAGTAGCGGGGTCGAATAAAAACTAACGTTGAACCTAGCCTCAAACTCGCTACTGCGAGCGCGTTCCGATCGCGGAGCGATCAGCGACTTTCATTCAATCTTCAACAACCCGCCCGTTTCCAATCGGGGGCGAGACGTCACCGGCGTGGTCCAACTTTGCACGCCTTGTGCCGGCACGGTGCGCACGACGCTCGCCGCCCACATGGTGTCGGGAGTCGGCGGTGTCGGCACCAGTTCTTTCCACGGAATGGCGACTTCAAATCGCCAGGTTGCTTCATCCCCCTCGGCCGCGACGTAGTACTTGGGATTCCAGGAGACGTCCCCCCACAAGTCCTCATTGGTCCAGCCGCGTTGATCGATGGTGAAGCGGTAGTAGGTCACGTAATCTCGATCGACATCCAGCATCAACGTGATGCGATCGTGGTCCCCCAGGTCCGGGTCATACGTGCGACCCTTGTGATCGGGGACGGCCTTCGGCGCACCGGGAACTCGCGGACAAACGCCGGCGAAATACAGAAAGTCGCGGTCGTGGCACATCAACACGAACGCCTTTTCCTGCAAGGGCCCATTCGCTTGATCGGTCGCCAAACCCATCTCTTCCGCCTGCCGCCAGCACTCGTCGCTCAGCATTCCGTCGAGCACCGGTGGCTTGGCGGCGACGCGCAGGTTATAGATGGACTTCGGCGGCACACCGACCATCTGGTCGATCCAAAGTTCCGTCATCGCCGTCTTTTGCCACGGAGTTTTATCTCCGCCGCGCATGCTGAAGTGATAACATTCCGCCGCCTCCGTCCCCAGTTGCCGCTGTCGATAGAGGGCTCCCAACGGGAACTGAATCTCAGGACTCTGGTACCAGGCGGGCGATGTCCGTTGCAGCAAACTGGCCATGCGGCGAGCCTTGTCCTGCCACAGGTTTGCTCGTTCCGATCGCAGGTCTCTCCCCGGACCGATATCCACTTTGAAGGGAGCCTGCTGCACCTGCAGTTCCGTGTTTTCACCCTTCAACTGTTGGATTTCCTGCGACACAGTCCCTTCACCAGTCGGCAGACGCTGCCCCACGTTTTTCAGTCGTTGGACGAGTTCCGCCGTCTCAACGCTCATCTTTTTGCGTTCCACATTGGTGTCTTGCAGTCGGCGATAGGTGAGTTCAGTCCCGACCCAAAGTTGGATCAACCAGCGCATGGCGTCCTGGGCGGCCGGTTCGTGAGGATACCGATCAACCATCTCCACCAGCGTGGCTTCTGCGAGGTCCCAATACCCCTGGCGACGATAGGCATCCGCCAGTTGAGCCAGCAACAAGGCCGACTGATCATCGGGCATGCCGGCGGTCACTCCACCCAACTGGGCCAGCAATTGCTGAGCATGCCGAGTGTCGGTGATGAAGCGTTGCACGTATGCATGAAAATTCCGCTGTACCGCAGCCAACTTCAGCTTCTTCTCGAGTTCCCCATCTTCCATGGGCGGCAGCGCACGTCGTGCATCCGTACCAGGGGAGATCCCCAACTTGGCGAAGAAGTCTTTGCCCGCATAATCAGCGTTCTTACCAGTCAAGGAGATTGCCTTGAACGATTCTCGCCCATTCGTCGCAATGGCTTCACGCCGCAGCCGAGCCAATGCCGGTGCCGCTGCCATCTGCACCGCACAGCCTTGTCGATGCAGCATGTCGAAGGATTCAATATTCACTTGCCCCTGACTGCCGGCCGGTAACCGCACGAAGACCCGTTCAACTTGCCACATCGGCAGGTCGGCCAGTTCCTGCTGAGCCAGTTGACTCGTCGGATCGGCCGCTTGGGGGATGGCCTTGAGCATCGTTTCGCGAATCAGTCGCCCGACGGCATCGCGCGGGTTCGATTCATCCAGGATCACGACACTCGGCCGCCAGGTTCGCAACTGACGTACGAACTGCGCGACCAGTTGTCCCTGCAAGGCACCTTCCGAACGTTTGGTCCATTCGGCGAGCAATTGCTCAGGATTGTTCTCCAATCCCGGGATATCCAACGGCAACCGCCAACCGACAGTCGCCGCAGAACCACCCGCCAGCATCACCGCTTCGGAGAGCTTCAGATCGATCTCACGGGTTTGCTCACGCTCGGATCCAATATCGTGCCGGGGCAATACGCTGATCAACCCGCGGAAGCCGGCTTCGCCCGACACTGCCGTCACCATCGGGATCGACACGTGATCCAACTGGCTATGAGCAGTCAGATAAGCCACGCGTCGATTGTCTCCACGAACGGTCAGCCACGTCACGCCCCCATCGGTCGACTGCAGAATCATCCCCAAGGCACCAACGGCCCACCCGCAATCATCGTTCGGAAAATGAAGTGCCGCAATCGGCAGCGTCTGCCCGGTGGAATGTCGTTCCCAAGTCTCGCCCGCATCCGGAGAATGCCAGACGACGGTACCAGGATCGCCCGCAATCCAAACTTTCTTGCCGCGGACGGCAACCGCCCGGAAATCAAACAGATCGCGAATCTCACGCGGTGGTGAAGCGGCGGGAGACTGCCAGACGATGCTGCCTCGATCCTGATGCAGGATCAAACCGCCATCGCCGACCAACCAGCCTTCGCCGCCGGGTAGCAGTTTGAGACCATACAGGCCACGGAGTCCCAGATTTCCCAGTTTGGTTTTGCCCAGTCGTCCGTTGCCGTACAACGCGTGTTGGCCTCGCAAGCCGGCCAGAGCACCTTGATCAGGGCTCAGAAAATCAGCGGCCCGCCAGCTTCCCAGATTCTCACCCGCAGCTGGCTGCCACGTCTTGCCACCGTTGCTAGTGAGCATCACACCGGAGGAGCACCGCGCGTTGGGCTCACCGACAATCACGCCATGTGTCAGCGTAAAGAATTTCACCCGTTGCAGTTCCGGCAGATCGGGTCCGCCGATGGCTTGCCAGGTTGTACCACCATCAGTCGTCGACAGCAGCACACCCAGACCTTGGTGGGCGTAGGGAACACTCTCACCACCGGCGATCCAGCCGACGCGATCGGTCAGAAAACAGACCGATCTCAGGGAACATTTCACCCCGGACCGCTGCAAATCCCAGTTGGTCCCGCCATCGACGGTCTTCCAGATGACGCCATGATCACCCACGGCCCACCCGGTTTGCGTCTTGACGAACTGGACATCATGGAGCGCCGCATCATCTTGCCAGGGAGTCGCCGCCGACCTTTTGCGATCGGAAAAATCATCCGCCGCGCGGGCGTAAGACCCCACGAAACCCAGCAATACGCAGACTATCAGCCATCCGTGACGAATCATCGTCCGATCTCCCATCCTTGGGCAGTTTTCCAATGGGCAGCAGCCCGGGCGGCAGTTTACCCAAACTCCCCAATCCGGGGGAGACCGGTTTGCCCCCGTTGTGGGGTCGCCCAGATTCTTGAATCTAGGTGAGCGAAGCGAACAAGAGGCTGTGGCTCCTTCGACGCCCAATGCGAGTCCCAATACAAGCTCGAAGCGCCAGCGAGTGCATTCCTGATGCTTCGTCGGAACTATGCACTCGCTGGCGCTTCGAGCTTGTATTCGCGGGCCTCACTGCCCACTCTTACCACCCCAGCAACTTCGCCCCAGCTTCCACCGACAGCTCTTCCGGAGCCCGTTCATCACCTTGTTGCTGTAACTCCCAGCAGCAATGCAGGGCATAGATCTCTTCGGGCGAATGATCCGGGGTCGTCTCATCGAACAGCACGCCGGTTTCAGATCCCACCAGACCCACGCCGGTCTCGGGGAAATCCTCGGGATCACCGGGATCCGCTGCGTAGGTGTATTTGATCAACCACAACGGACGCGTGTCGTTCGTCGGAGTCCACGCGGCGACGCGATGATCGAGGATCTCCACTTCATCGGGGATCTCGCCATAGGCATCGGGCAGCGTCAGCCAGGCACAGAATTCCGCGACCGCCTGGAAGTGTGGATTCTTCGCGCTTTCGGGGATCAGTTCCTCGCGACCCATTTCTCGCAGATGCTGGCAGGCGAAGTAACTGACGCTGGCGTCAATGCACAACTCGGCCAACTTCTGGAACCCGTCTTCGCGTCCCAGTTTCGCGGCGGCTGCGGCCGCATCGACGACCACCAACTGGTCCTCGTGATTCAACAGGACCGTCAGGATTTCATCCCGTTCGGGACGACTCAAAAACGGCAGGGCATGAGCCACGCTTTGGGCATAGCTCGATTCTTCGGCCCGTTCGCTCAACGCCCATTGCCGCAGCAGTTCGATCCCCTCCGAGGTATCAAACGGGTGGGGCTGAGCCTCCCCATGACTGGCCAGACGGTTGACGAGATCCAGATAGGCGACGCCGGCAAAACCGGTCGGCAGTGGATCCCGCAGTTGATTGCAGATCAGCTGGCGATCGGGGTGTTCGTCATGCACCGTTTCAAACAGCACCCCCCAAACATACAAGTCATGGTCGAGCGGCTGTCGCAGCGCGGCGACGATCCGCTGCATCCCCAGCTCATAGCGGTAGATGACGAAAATCTTCAGGACGAAGATCAGATCTTCCCCCTCGTCGGCAATCGCCAATGGCAGCCGCTGATCGAAGATTTCGAGCAGAATGGGGAGCCCGTAGGTCTCCAGGACGAGATACGCTTCGTCGGTCTCGGCCTCTTGAAACAGCGACGCCAGCGGATGCAGCGGCGAGCAATCACAGTCACCGCCCCCACCCATGGGTGACAGCTTTGACTGATCGGCATACGTCCGCAGGGCTTGAACCACCGCGCGAGCGTCGGCAATCGTCTCGAGCGGATAATCACCCAGCGCTCCCAATTCCTGCGAGAGCTTGCCACCTGGCGCCAAGCCACGTTCGAGGGCTTGTTCCAGAGGACTGGGTTCGGAACTCTCCATGCTGTTCAATCCTTTTCCTTTGACCGACACGCGACTTTGACGAGCCCCACTCGAAGGTAATTCAGGTGAGCCGGGCGGCGTAAGCCCCCGGATTCTTCGTCTTCGCCGACGCTGGCAGCGTCGGCCACAGAATCCCGGGGCTTACGCCGCCGGGCTCACCTGGGTTAATGCTTTTATCG
>JAQGHS010000377.1 GCA_028291605.1 Planctomycetaceae bacterium
GTCCGAGCCTGCGCGAGATGACTCTTCGTAACAATCGTGCAAATAACAACTTCGCTCGCTTGGCACCCTGCATTCACTGGCTCAACTAAAAAACTCAAAAGGAGTCGAAGTCTATAAAGAAGGCCGATCCGCCAGTTTTCTTATAAATCCGGCTGGTATTCCACCCCACAGCTCAAAGCCAGGAATACTCTTTGTCACAACGGCACCGGCTGCAACAATCGAGCCCTCCCCGATCGTCACCCCCGGCAATATAGACGCCCCCGCGCCAATCCAGACGTCATCTCCGATGCTGATCCCCGTCTTCTTTTGATCCCACGGTTGATCGCGAAAGGGAAGGCCCATTTGCGTTCCGTGATTTGAGGCAATCAGGGAAACGCCCTGTGCAATGATAACGTTGTTGCCGATCAAGATGGCTCCTCCCGCAGCTCGGATGTTGGCGTGACTCCCAATCCAAGTTCTACTGCCGACGCGGAGAGAACCCTCAATAGAAGTAAGCTCGTGAGCTTTGTGAACCGCGATCTCCGCAAAAGGACACACAACACATTCGTCGCCAAATGAGAGTTTCGCGTCCAGGGGAAAGTCGAAGACCGAGGGGAGCGAGTGTAGCAAAACAGGCCACCGAGCGGTCACGTCTGATTGACCGACCGCTCGGTCCAACAAGTGATGGCAAAACGTGCGATTCCGGAGAAGCACGATCAACTTGCGAATCAAGGAAAACAAATTCGCGAAGTGTTTACTGAACCCGACCGCGACATACGGCTCTGCGGAATGAGTTAATTCCATCGCGGAGCACAGGAGGGGTGACGGCCCGGAAAAGGCTTTTGGACCAGGAAGGTGGTGGCGTCGCGACGCTCGTCTCCGGCAAGATACCTTTTCCTTTCAAGATTTCGAAGCTGTTGTGTCCAAAATAAGGACGCAAAGTCTCCATTGGAATCGCTTTCCGGGCCAATCTCGCGACAAATTCGATAGAGAGGTCGACCCCTTCTGCCACGGCAAGGGAAATTAGGCGCTCGGTCGACTCGTTCCACCATCGCGCCCCTTCGTTCGCCGCATGCAGCCGAACTGCTTCCCGCTTTTCATGAGTGCGAAAAAATACTGAAGGCCGGCTGTCACAGATCACGGCACCGTGCCGGCCGAACTCCACCGCCATTCTCCGGTCTGTATCGTAAGGATTCCCATTTGCTATGCATTCGAGCGAAGCATTGAAAACCTGAGTATCCACGACAAGGGACGAAAGGTGGAACGTCGTGTTGATTTGGCAAATGACGAGAAGGTCCGTTAAGGAGAGTTCCCATCGGTGGTCTCTCATCGGACGGCTGCATCCGAACCAGGGAAGAAAGGAGCCATAAACTTCAGTAATGTAGCCCTTCTCACCAGTGGACCATAGTCCGGAGGCATAGCTCGCCACTGCGGAGGGATGATCAGCGAACGATTGCAAAGCCCGTTCAAGATGATGATCCATCCACCAGTCGTCATCGAACAAAAGCGCCAAGCGTCCGCCACGGATACGTGACATCGTGTCCCGTGCCGCATCGATACCCGGAGGAATTGGGGGATTCCGGAAGACGTATTTGATCGGCAGTTGGGGAAATTCTTTGCAGACATTTTCGGACTCTCTATTCCCCAGGTTTTCAATGACCAGTACTTCGTCGACGCCGGAGAGCGCGCTTTGACTCGCGACAGAGTGGAGCGCCGTCCGCAACATCTTTGGACGATCGGCCGTAGGAATGTGAATAGTGAAAAAATCCATCGCGCGGAGAAATGCGAACCAACAATTCAGAGACCTCGTTCATACACCGTCTTGCGAAGTGACTCCACGCGTGAGTATGGGGAATCAATCGCATCAATCATCAGGGCTTGATCTTTACTAAGCCCCATCGTAATCCGTTCTCCATTCATCATTTCCCGACATGAGAGTTGGCCTTTCTGAAGCGGGATCGCCAAGTAAAAATCCTCTGTCATACTGTCATGATGAATTAGATAATTAGCCGGTAAATCCCGCTTGGCGTAGACTCCCCTAACAAGGCCGTCGAGATAGACAGACTCCTTGGGCGGCACAAAGCGTCGTTCGGTTGAGCTGCCACCGCACATTTCCTTCGCCTTTTTGAAAGCCCTAAACCAAGTATCCAGTTGATGAGGTAGCGAGCAATACGGGGAGACAGGAATGCCGCCGGCTTCAATGTCGATGTGTCGCTCAAAGGTGCGCGCGCCCTTTGCGTAGGCGATGAGCATTGAGGCATCCCAACTCTTGTATTCGTGCGAGGACAGTCCTAACGCGGCTTGCGGGTAGCGGTTTCGCAAGAAATCAAGCTGGTTTAGATCGAGATCCGAGTCTTCACTTGGGTAAATCGAGACGCAGTGGTTAACGGCGAAGGGAATCTGTCGATTGGTAAAATACTTCACCAAATCGTCTACGTCCTTAAGGGAGGATCCGCCGGTGGAAAACGACACGGGTTTGCGGGCCTGCGCCACCCGTTCGATCAAAAACCAGTCGTTGATGTCTGAACTAGCGAGTTTGATGATGTCCAAGTCAAATTCTTCACACATTTCTACTGAAGCCTCGTCGAAAGGCGTGGCCGAGGTGAGGCATCCTCTGTCTCGGATTGCCTGGACCAAGGTCCCGAAGTCCTTGCGACACAGCTTGGTATCGATCGTCTTTTTAATGTATCGGATATCGGCTCGCTCGCGAAATTCTTTGTGTACGAAGGAGTCTACATCCCGGAATTGAAGCTTGATCGTCGCACGAACATTGTTGAAGCGGACAACCTGCGAAAAGTCGGAAACGATCTTCAAACCCCGATCGAGATTTCCCCAATGGTTGTTGGCCATCTCAAGAACGAAGAGTTCCTGAAAAACGCTGTTCGCGAGAGTAGTAGTAGTCATCGGTTCAGGATCGTAAGCGGCTCGCAAATATGGAGAAGTTCGCCAAAGGATTCGAGGCGGAAATGAACCTCTGACACGCACTCCCGATGCGCATTGCCGTAGCCGAAGCATACGGCAGCGAAGCGAAATCCGCAGGCTGCTGCGGCCGCTGCGTCGTCCGCTGAATCTCCCACGAGCAAGGTCTCAGGGCCAGAAAGGCCCAACTTCCGGGACGTGGCGAGCGCGGCCTCCGTTTTCGTCGTATAGGCGGGTAATCGACTGTCGGGGGTGACGACGCCGTCAAAGAAGGAAATGAGCGAGAGGTTTTGAAGAATCTCCTGTGTCGCTCGCTGAGGTTTGTTCGTGAGCACATGGCATTGGAATCCCAATTCCCGCACGGTGGCGAGTGCTTCGGGTACGCCAGGGAAAGCCTGGGTTCGGCGCAAGCCGGCGCCGTCATAGCTTTTACGAAAAGCGAGTTCGAGCTCACGCAGAATCTCCGCACGGTCTTCTCCAAGTGCCCGGCGGAAAACCTCCCGGATCGGTGGCCCGATGAAAGAGCGGAAATCAGGAATGACCCGGTCGGGAAGGACTGAAGTCACAGCGCACTGCGCGGAATATTCGATGCCAGGGAAGGAATCGACCAGTGTGCCATCCAGATCGAAGAAAATGTGGGCCATCTGAACGGGGAGATCAATCAATCGTCGGAACCAGCATATTCGACCGGAATTCGTCGCGATCAAGAAAGGGCGCCATATCTTCCAAAGGCGCCGTCACCATCCGACCGTCAGGCAAGCGTTTGGAACTCAGCTTGGGCTCGAAGGACTGGGTTCGATCGAGTTCCACCACAATCAGTTCGGGTCCC
>JAQGHS010000439.1 GCA_028291605.1 Planctomycetaceae bacterium
ATTCTTCTTCGCTTGTAATTCTGCAAAGAAAAAGAATCCCGGGGCTTACGCCGCCGGGCTCACCTGCCTCATTACTTCTGGCGACTCACTTGGTCCGAACCCTGGTGATCTCTTCGTAAGAAAGCGACAGACGAGCCTGGAGACCCGTCCCACGACGCCTAAAACTTATGCCCACGTTGCGGACCATTCTGCGTCAGCGTCAGAATCTCCGGACCCTTCTCGGTCACCAGGATCGTGTGTTCGAACTGGGCCGACAAGCGGCGGTCATAGGTGCGGACCGTCCATTTATCAATGGGATCGATCACCGTCTTCCAAGTCCCCGCATTGATCATCGGCTCGACGGTGAAACACATGCCGGGCAGGATCGGGGACGATGTTCCCCCCTTGACGACATAGTGCGGAATCCCCGGATCCAGGTGAAACTGCTGGCCAATCCCGTGCCCCTGGTACTCGCGCACCACCGAAAATCGGTACGAATGAGCGTGCCGCTCGATGGCCCGGCCGATATCGACCACCCGCCCGAACGGCTTGATGGCGTCGATTCCGATATACAGCGAATCAAACGCGACCTGCGTCAGCATCCGCGCTTCTTCGGTCACGGTCCCCAGGATGAAAGTTTCCGACTGATCGCCGAACCAGCCATCGACGATCGTTGTCAGATCCACGTTGACGATGTCGCCCTCCTTGAGCACATACGCCCCCGGGATACCGTGGCAGACGACGTCATTCACGCTGGTGCAAGTACTCTTCGGGAAACCTCGATAACCCAGGCACGCGGGGATATGACCGTGATCCAACGTATATTCGTGGACAATGCGATCAATTTCATTGGTCGTGATGCCGGCACGTACCTGAGTCCGCACGTGATCCATCAACTGCGCATTGAACCGGCAAGATTTCCGCATGCACTCGCGCTCGCGCTCGTTCAACAACACCCGTTCCCGAGAGGTCATCTGCATCGCTTCTTCCATCTGTCCCGACACCGGTCGCCCGCATCTCTGAGTCGGGTCTGACCGCGAAGTCGTGCTGGGACTGCTAAATCTAAAACGTGTCTGTTTCCAGTAAAAGATCCTGCGCCAGTTTGACTCTGGCAAGCGTACCAGGAACACGGCCCGTTCCGATCAATCATACGCAGTACGACGTATTCAGCGTACCGCGCATCCCGACAATTCGCCAGTTCACGAATGAGGTCTCGACCGCACCTAAGTCGTTTCAGCGACCGCTTTTCGCATCGCTTCCTTCCCCAACGTCTTCAATGGTAAGCAGTAGTGGAAACCGATCGGATTGACCGACAGCTTCATCGAAACTTCACCGATTTCACAATTTCCGCCTCCAACGGGCTTCCCTCCCACCGCGCGACGCTTTCGATAAGATGAAATTGAATATTTCCTTCACTTGGACGAGAACATGATTTCGATCGTTGATTATGGCATGGGCAATCTGCGGAGCGTGCAGAAAGCCTTCGAAAAACTGGGCGTCGCGGCAAAAATCGTCACGCGCCCCGACGAGATTGATACGGCCGAAAAACTCGTCCTGCCCGGCGTCGGCGCCTTTCGCGATGCTATCCACGAATTGCAGCGTCAAGAGCTGATCGCTCCCATCAAAGCTCACATCCAGGCCGAAAAACCCTTCCTGGGGATCTGTCTCGGCCTGCAGATGCTGTTTGACGTGAGTTACGAAGACGGCGAATGGCCCGGCCTGGGTATTATTCCCGGCAAGGTGGTCCGGTTCTCCGACCATCCCGAGCTGAAAGTCCCCCACATGGGCTGGAATCAGCTCGAAGTCGTGGGCCATCCGCGATTGCTGGCCGACATCCCGCGCGACGCGTACTTCTACTTCGTCCACAGCTATTTCGTCGAACCCATCGATGACAGCGTGATCGCCGCCCGCACCGATTATGGCCAGCGATTTGTCTCGATGATCGCCCGGGGCAATTTGTTTGCAACGCAATTTCACCCCGAAAAAAGCCAGGCGGTGGGCCTGAAACTGCTAAATAACTTCGCGACGATCTAGATTTCGTGTTTATTGAAATTAAGACCAGGTGAGCCCGGCGGCGTAAGCCCCGGGATTCTTCGCTTTAGGAATCCGGGGGCTTACGCCGCCGGGCTCACCTGAAGTTTCTAATGAGCGGATCTCTCGTCCATGTTCGATTTTAATGACCACCACGTCCTGATCTCCGGCGGCACCAGCGGCATCGGGCGAGCCATCGCTCTCGCCTTTCAAGCCGCCGGCGCCCAGGTCACGATCACTGGATTGAACTCGGCCGAAATCGATACGTTTTACGCAGACGCAACCAGCCCCACCGGCCCCCGCATCAACGCGGTGCAACTCGACGTACAAGACGCCCCAGCCATCGCGAGACTCGCCATCCAACTCCCGCAGCTCGATATTCTCGTGAATTGTGCCGGGATGATCCTCCGCGGCGGAGCCGAATTTGATCCCCTCAAGTTTCAACAAGTCATCGACGTCAACCTGCACGGCACGCTCCGCCTCTGCACAGCCTTTCGACCACACCTGGCCACCAGCCACGGCTCCATTATCAACGTGGCCTCGATGCTCAGCTTCTTCGGCAGCGGCTTCGCCCCGGCCTACAGTGCCAGCAAAGGGGCCATCGCCCAGCTCACGAAATCCCTGGCGATTGCCTGGGCTCCAGAAGGCATCCGCGTCAACGCGATCGCCCCCGGCTGGATCGTGACCCCGCTCACCCAACCGCTGGTCGACAGCCCGGAACGCAGCCAGACGATCATCGACCGCACGCCCCTCAAACGCTGGGGAGAACCCCAGGACGTAACCGGCGCGGTCCAGTTCCTGTGCTCCCCCGCCGCCGCATTCATCACCGGGGTGATCCTGCCCATCGACGGCGGATACTCCGTAGCCTGAAGGGTCGGGCGTACGAGTTTTCTGAAATTGGCCGCCTGCGACTGTGATGGCCAATCAGATTCCCATCGGCCAATATCGAAAAATCGTAGGCCCGACCCCCGGATTCAGAGCGATGCGGAAAAAGAGGATTTTGAACACCGATCTTCGCTCATTGACACTGATCAGAATGGAGAAAATCACGCTGAGATCTCAAAACGAAAAAGGCATTTTAGCCACGGATTAACACAGATTAAACACGGATGGGATCATCGTTACCCGAGGCGGTTTTGGCAGCGGCGGATCGAAACGGACGATCCCTTACCGCATTAAATCCGTGTTTCATCTGTGTCCATCCGTGGCAAAAAACTCTTCTTGATTGAGTGGTTGGAGACCATCGCGCGCTCGGGGGTCGGGCCTACGATTTTTCGAGATTGGCCGATGGAGCATGGTGAGCGAACTTAGCTGGTGACGGCCAATTTAGAAAACTCGTACGCCCGACCCCTCATCAACCATTGAGCTCATCGCGTACGACCGGATCAATCTCACGCGCATCCAACTCGCGCAACGCCAAACTGGCATCTTCACCACCCAGTTGTCGCAAGGCCCACACCGCCGCCCCCCGAATCAACAGTTCACAATCCCGCAACGCCGCAATCAACACGGGAATCGCCGCCGAATCACCGCTGTTTCCCAAGACAATCGCCGCGTTCCGTAACAATCCGGCCCGACCCGGCCGCGCCATGGGCGTCTCGGCAAACTCACGATCGAATTCCTCGGCGCTCATCTGCAACAGTCGCACGGCATCCGCCGGACGCAGATCGACCCGCGGTTGGAACGTGGGATCGCTCGTCACGGGTGCCTTGCGATTCCAGGGACAAACATCCTGGCAGACATCACATCCAAACAACCAGTCGCCCATCCCCGTCCGCAACTCCTTGGGAATCGGCCCGCGCAATTCAATCGTCAGGTACGAAATGCACTTCCGAGCGTCCAGCACATACGGACCGTCAAACGCATCCGTGGGGCACGCCTCCAGACAACGGGTACACGTCCCGCAATGACTCGTCTCATGGGGCGAGTCATATTCCAGCTCGAGATCGGTCAGCAACCCCGCCAGAAACAGCCAACTCCCCTCACGCTTATTGATCAGCAGCGTGTTCTTGCCGAACCACCCCAGCCCCGCCAGCCGGGCGAAATCGCGTTCCAGCAACGGCGCCGTATCCACAATGCCCCGGGCCTGAGACCCCGGCGCCCGCACCTTCAAGAACTGCGACAATTGCTTCAACCGCTGCCGGACGATGGTGTGGTAGTCGGTCGTCCCCCACGCATACCGCGAAACTCGCCCTTCCGCCGGAGCAGGCTCCACGGGCTCGGCCGTGCGATAATTCAGCCCCAGCATGACAACGCTGCGGACTCCGGGCAGCACTTTGTCAGGATGAGCGTACGCATCGAGACGCCGCTCGATGTACCCCATTTCGCCCGCAAAACCACGCTCCAGCCAGTCTTTTAAGGCCGACAGTCCCACCGGACTCACCGCCGGGGCGATCCCGACCAACTCGAAACCGAGACGGCGGGCTTCGGCCTTGAGATCGGTGCTGAGTTGGGGGTCTGGCATGATAGTCGTTGTTCGCTCCGCGAACGAAACGTGCTCGCGATAGCGAGCCCGACGTGGTCACGGAACTCGCGTCAAATACTCCACGCGGCTACTGCGAATGCGTTTCGTTCGCGGAGCGAACCACGACCTTCACACCTGCCGCGCTGCGAGTGACTTCCGGTATTCGCGGATGACTTCAATCGCTGGCGGAATCATCGAAACGGCGATGATTCCCAGGATCACCAACGGAAAATTGTCTTTCACGACGGGGATACTCGCAAAGTGATATCCGCCAATCAAAAACAAGAAAATCCAGACCAGACCGCCCACCACATTGTACAGCATAAATCGACGATAACTCATCCGCCCCATACCCGCCACAAACGGAGCAAACGTCCGCACGATCGGCATGAAGCGAGCAATAATGATCGTCTTACCGCCGTAACGCTCGAAGAACTCGTGCGTATATTCCAGGTTTTTCTTGTTCAAGAAGCGAACCTTCTCACCCCGGAATATCTTCGGGCCCAGGATGGAACCAAGCCAATAGTTGACCGTGTCGCCCAAAATGGCCGCAATCGACAAGAGCACCAGCATCCAGAACAAATCCAGCTTCTGGCTCGCGGCGAGTGCCCCCAGGGCGAACAGCAGCGAATCACCAGGCAGAAACGGCATCACCACCAGCCCCGTTTCCGCAAAAATGATCGCGAACAACACGACGTAGGTCCACGGACCACAGAATTCGATCAAGTCCCCCAGATGGCGTTCCAGGTGCAAAACCAGATCAATCAGTTGCTTCAGCGTGTCCATCAGCGAGAGTCTTTCTCGAAATATAATTCTTGAACCCAGTCCGCAGACTAAGTGCGTCGACACCAAAGATTCCCATAAAAAACCTTCGTGACCTTTGTGACCTTCTGTTCCAACTCTTTTTAAAACAGAAGATCACGAAGGACACGAAGAAATGCGGGCTACGCCAACTTTCCCTACTTTTGTCCCGACCCGGAGTGTAGCATAGAAGTTCCGATTCCCGGGAGACGAGCTTTTCCGCCCCGCTCCCGACCTGCCAGAATCATCGACCGAATCCACCAACGCTGCGACTTGGTTGCACCAAAGCAACGGCCACGGTGCGTAAAAGTATAGAAAAAACTCACGGGAGAGAGCTGCTGTGAAGGGCCCTGGATTACGTAACGACCTGGAAATCCGGCGAACATTTCGCTGCCCGCAGTGCAGCCGTACCGTCTTGCGACTGGGCGATGTGGTCTCACAGACCTGCAACTGCACAGATCCCCCCGTGTGGATGCTCATCCAGCCTGACGTCAAAAAGCCCCCGTTCAAGTTCGAAAAGATCGAGATTCCTCTCACCGAAGAGGACCTGATCATTCGCGACCGGCCCCGTCGCATGCCCCCGCCCCCGCCGGAAGGAGCCCCGGAAAACGACCGCCGCACCGCGCGGCCCAAGCGACCCAAACCCGAACGCCGCTCCTTCGAGTCCTTCCAGGAAGACCTCGCCGCGAAGGTGGAGTCCGAAGTGACAGGTGGGGAATCGATCGAAGCAGTGGAGATCGTCGAAACCACGATTATCGAGACGACAATCATCGAAGCCGTGGCAATCGTGCCCGACCCCGAGACGCCGACCGAGCCAGCTCCGGACCCCAAGCCGCCGGTCGATGAATTCGGCGCAGGCCTGTAGCCTGACTCTTCAGAGTCGGGCGAATTAAGGCGAGCGTCCGGCGCCGTTAATAATTACGGGTCGGATCCTCCACCAGCGACCAGGTGAGCCGGGTGCCGTAAGGCCCCGGATTCTTCGTCTTCGACCCTGGAGGGGTCAGAGAGATTAGCCGGTGGTTGAGGAGCGCCAGCGACGACACCACCGGACAAGGTCATCATTGGAATGTCGACCCTGGAGGGGTCGTAGAGCGCGGAGGTGCGACCCCTCCAGGGTCGAAGACCTCAATTGGGCACCCTAACCGGTGGTGTCGTCGCTCCGCTCCTCAACCACCGGCTATTCTCTCTGACCCCTCCGGGGTCGAAATGTCCGGGGCCTTACGGCACCCGGCTCACCTGTCGGACTTAGATATTAGCCGTCCAGGAAATCGGAACCGACGGGCTGGGAGACCCGTCCTACGAATGCTCAGTGGCCTCTGAGCCCCCCGGTGCCTAAAATTCGACTCGTCCCTGTGCCAACCGACCGTGACATCCATCTGGCTTGAATCAAGCCTGGTTGATGCTCCGGATTCATCCACGAGCCGAATATGTCTCAGTCGTCCGATATCGTCATCCGCGGTGCGCGCGAACACAACCTGCGAGATGTCAGCCTCACGCTACCCCGCAATAAGCTCATTGTGATGACGGGCGTCAGCGGCTCCGGCAAGAGTTCCCTGGCTTTCGACACGCTCTACGCCGAGGGCCAGCGGCGGTACGTCGAATCACTCTCGAGCTACGCCCGACAGTTCCTCGGCCAGATGCCCAAGCCCGAAGTCGACTCGATCACGGGCCTGGCCCCGTCGATTTCGATCCAGCAGAAATCGAGCGGCCGCAATCCGCGCAGTACCGTCGGCACGATTACTGAAATCTACGATTACTTACGCGTCCTCTTCGCCCGAGTCGGCCAGGGCTGCTGCCCCAAGTGTGATCGTCCGATCACGGCGCAGACTGTCGATCAAATCCTGGACAGTCTCGCGCGATTACCGGCCGGCCAGCGATTCATGGTCCTCGCCCCGGTCGTGTCGCGCCAGAAGGGCGAATACCGCGACCTCTTCGAAGATCTGTTGAAGCAAGGTTTTCTACGAGCCCGCGTCAATGGCGAGGTCGTCCACCTGACGGAAAACCTGCAGCTTGATCGCCAGATGCGGCACAACATCGAGGTGGTCGTCGACCGCCTCTCCGCCGGATCTGGCGGCCGCACGCGTCTCGCTGAAGCCATTGAGAACGCCGTCCGGCTCTCCGGCGGCAGTGTCATCATCAGTCAGGAAGGAGACGCGCCAGCTCCGGCCGAAGCACCCGCCAAAGGCCGCGGCAAGAAGAACGCCGCCGAGCAGCCGCCCGCGCCAACTACCACCGAAACTCTCTACAGCACGCACTATGCCTGCACTCATTGCGGAATCAGCTACGAACCGCCGAGCCCGCAGCTCTTCAGCTTCAACAGCCCGCAGGGGATGTGTACCGACTGCCAAGGCTTGGGCATCCGGCACGATTTCGATCAATCCCTGCTGATTCCCGATGAAACCAAGTCGCTGCAGCAAGGAGCCATCATCCTGCTGGGGCCCATCCGCAGCCTCGGCCGCTGGAAGAAGCATATTTATCTAGGGGTCGCCAAGGCCCTCGAAGCTGATCATGGCCTGGAACCCGACTCGCTCCTGACGACGCCGTGGAACGAGCTTCCCGAGGCCGTCCGCAAGCAGTTTCTATACGGCATGGGCGACCGCCACGTCACGTATTCCTGGAAGCACTCCGGCGGCACCTGGAAGCATGGCGCGAAGTACGAGGGCTATTTCCCGGAACTGATGGACGCCTACCGCAAAGCCAAAAACCCGATGCGGCGGCGGCAGCTCGAAAAGTACATGCAGGTCGTCCACTGCCGAGCCTGCGAAGGCACCCGGCTCAACCAACAAGCCCGCAGCGTCCGGGTGACGACCGGCAATCCCGAATGGTCGAAGATCACCGCTCCGTATGAAATCATCAGCCAATCTGCCACCAACTCCAAGCGTCGCGGCACGAAAAAGGCTGCACCGGTGGTCGCCTCGGCCGAGCGTAAGCACAGCCTCAGCCTGACCGAAGTCTGCGCCCTCAGCATTGCGGAAGCGGCTGAGTTTTTCCAATCGCTCAGCCTGGACGCCACTGGCCTCTTCATTGCCGAAGAGATTCTCAAGGAGATCCGCGGGCGCCTGGGATTTCTGCTCCGCTGCGGACTGAATTACCTCACGCTCGACCGGACCGCCCCGACATTGTCCGGCGGCGAAACCCAACGCATTCGGCTCGCCGGACAAATCGGCTGCGGCCTGGTCGGCGTCGTCTATATTCTCGACGAACCCTCCATCGGCCTCCATCCACGAGACAATTCGCGCCTGCTTCAGAGCCTGCTCGACCTGCGGGACCTCGGGAACACGGTCATCGTCGTCGAGCACGATGAAGAGACGATCCGCGCCGCCGACCATGTGGTCGATTTCGGCCCGGGGCCTGGTGTCCGCGGCGGCGAAGTTGTGGCTGAGGGGAAGCTGGAAGACATCAAGCGGGCAGCCCGCAGCGCCACCGGACGCTTTCTCTCCGGCAAGGATCAGATCGCGGTTCCGGCCCAACGTCGTCCACGTGGTGACAAGTCGCTAAAGATTCTCGGCGCCCGTCACAATAACTTGCGGAACGTCGATGTTGAATTCCCGCTGGGGATGTTTATCTGCGTCACCGGAGTCAGCGGCTCCGGCAAGAGTTCCCTAGTGAACGACATCCTGTGGGAAACGCTCAATCGCGATCTCAACAAGGGCTTGGGGCAACCGGGATTGCACTCCAAAGTCGAGGGACTCATGTACCTCGACAAAGCCATCGACATTGACCAGTCGCCGATTGGCCGGACTCCCCGCTCAAACCCGGCCACTTATGTCAAACTGTTCGACTTGATCCGCGACCTTTATGCGGCACTGCCCGATTCGCAACTGCGGGCCTACGAATCGGGACGCTTCAGCTTTAATGTGGCCGGGGGCCGTTGCGAAGCCTGCGAAGGACATGGCTCGAACAAGCTGGAAATGGATTTTCTCGCCGACATTTGGGTGACGTGTCCGGTGTGCGAAGGCAAACGCTTTAATCACGAGACTCTCGATGTCCGCTTTAAGGGAAAGAACATCGCCGAGGTCCTGGACATGGACATTCAGCAGGCGATCCAGCACTTCGAGAATGTTCCCAAGATCCACCATTTGCTGCAGACCCTGGCAGCCGTCGGGCTAGACTATTTGAAGCTCGGCCAGCCGTCGCCAACGTTATCGGGCGGTGAGGCTCAGCGCATCAAACTCGCGCGCGAGCTGGGAAAACGCTCGACTGGCGGCACCATCTATTTATTAGATGAACCGACCACCGGCCTGCACTTCGTCGACATTAAAAAACTGCTGGAAGTGCTGCATGGGTTTGTGAACGACGGCAACACGGTCCTCGTCGTGGAACACAATCTGGATGTGATCAAGACCGCCGACTGGGTCATCGACATGGGCCCGGAAGGGGGCTCGGGGGGCGGCATGGTCGTGGTGACTGGGACGCCCGAGGACGTCGCCCGCAATCCCAATTCTTATACCGGGCAGGCTCTGGCAGAAGTGCTGTGGCCGGGCAAGGCGAAGCACAAACGCGAAGTCCTCGCGGCGCCGAAGGATCGGCTGGAACTTGACCCTGGAAAAATCGTCGTCCGGGGGGCGGCCCAGCACAATCTGCAGCACATCAACATCGAGATCCCCCGTGGCGAAATGAACGTCTTCTGCGGTCCCAGCGGCAGCGGTAAGAGTTCGCTCGCGATGGACACGCTGTATGCCGAAGGACAGCGGCGCTACGTTGAATCATTGTCTTCCTACGCGCGGCAGTTCCTCGGGCAAATGCCCAAGCCGAAGCTCGAACATATTAGTGGACTGTCACCGGCGATTGCCATCGAGCAAAAGACTGTCGGACATTCGCCGCGGTCGACTGTCGGTACCGTCACCGAGATCCATGATTACCTGCGCATCCTGTTCGCGCGGCTGGGACAGCCGTATTGTCCGGCGTGTGATATCCCGGTCCAGACGCAGACCACGGATGAAGTCATCGACAAGTTGCTGGCCTGGCCCGCGGGGACCAAGCTGCTGTTGCTGGCACCGCAGGAGGTGGCAGTCGGGGCCTCGTACGATCAACTGTGGCTGCGGCTCAAAGAGCAGGGCTATTCACGTGTCCGAATCAATGGGGAAACCTATCGGCTGGAAGACATCCCCGAGATGGATCGGCGGCGGAAACACATCGTCGATATCGTCGTCGACCGGGTCACCCTGGATGCCCGCCAGCGAGGCCGGTTGGCCGATTCGGTCGAATCGGCGTTGGACCTTGGGCAAGGCGTGTTGCGGGTCGCTCATATTCAGGAAGACCAGCCGGAAACTCAGTGGCGTGAGGATCGCTTCAGCCTGCATTTTGCCTGCGAGCAATGTGGCCGCAGCTTTGAGGAGCTGACTCCGCATCACTTCTCGTTCAATTCGCCGTTGGGGTGGTGCCCCGCTTGTGAAGGCTTGGGGATGCAACTGGGGACCGACCTGGCGCATATCATTGCCGATCCACGCAAGTCGATCCTGGACGGGGCCATCGATACGTTGCCTCAGATCGAACGTGGGTCGATGCTCTTTAAGATGCTGAAGGCGATTGCCGACCTCCACCACTTCACGCTGGAAACGCCATTCTCCAAGCTTTCAGCCCCGCAGCAGCGGATCATCTTCTACGGGACCGGAGAAAAATGGATCCCGCTCGCCGCCAACAGTCCGATCAAGTTCCAGTACAAGGGGCTCTATCCGGCCCTGGAAGAGGCATCACGCGTCTCGTTCGTCTACCGGCAGCGGCTGAGCGATTTGCAGGGCGAAGTCGCCTGCACGACGTGCCACGGCAGCCGCCTGCGAGACGACGCCGGAGCCGTGCGGTTCAATGGCCGAACTCTGCAAGAACTCAGTGAACTGCCGCTCGGTGAGAGCCACATCTTCTTCAAGGGTCTCAAGTTCAAAGCCGCCGACAAGCGTGTCGCGGGAGATTTGCTACAGGAAGTCGTCGGGCGGCTGTCGTTCCTGGTCGATGTCGGGCTGGAATACCTGACGTTATCGCGTCCATTGCCCACACTTTCGGGCGGAGAGAGCCAGCGGATTCGACTCGCCGGGCAGATCGGCCGCGCTTTGACCGGCGTCCTCTATGTGCTGGATGAACCGACGATCGGCCTGCATCCCCGCGACAACGCCCGGTTGCTGCAATCACTGAAGCAGCTCAAGGAACTCGGCAACACGCTGATCCTGGTGGAACACGACCGTGAAGTCATCGCTGAGGCCGACCGGCTGTACGACTTTGGTCCTGGGGCAGGCCGGTTTGGCGGCAATGTGGTGGGGTCGGGAACTCCCAAGCAACTGATGAAGATGGAGGCCTCGTTGACCGGCAAGTATCTGTCCGGTCGCGAGGAAATTCCCATTCCTGAACCGCGGCGGATGTCGTCGAAATCGACGGCGAAGCGCAAAGAGGGCCGGTTGCTCGATACGCCGACCATGCAGCACACGCCGGGTGGCGGCTGGCTGGAATTGCTCGGCGCCCGCATGCACAACCTGCGTGACGTCGACCTGCGCATTCCGCTGGGGACGTTCACCGTCGTCACGGGCGTGTCGGGGTCCGGTAAGAGTTCGCTGATTGAAGAAACTCTCGCCAAAGCGGTGGCCCGGCGGCTGCATCGTGCCCAGGAACAAGCGGGACCGTTCGAAGAAATTGTCGGGCTGGAGCAGGTCAACAAGATCATTCAGGTCGATCAGCAACCATTGGGAAGTACCCCCGCATCGAACCCCGCGACTTACACCGGCGTCTTCGACCAGATCCGCGAATTGTTTGCCCATCTGCCGGAAGCCAAGGTCCGTGGTTATCGCCCGGCACGGTTCAGTTTTAACCGGGCAGGGGGACGTTGCGAGGCGTGCGAGGGGAACGGCCAGAAGTGCATCGAGATGCATTTTCTGCCCGACGTGTGGGTCGAGTGCGAGGTCTGCAAAGGCCGCCGCTACAACGCCGAGACGCTCGCCGTGACCTACCGCGGCCGGTCGGTGGCCGACGTGCTCAACATGTCGATCGGGCAGGCGCTGGAGCTCTTCGACAACATTCCGAAGATCCGCGCTCCGCTCGCCACGTTGTGTGCGATTGGGTTGGATTATCTCACGCTGGGGCAGTCGGCGCCGACTCTCTCGGGGGGAGAAGCCCAGCGCGTGAAACTGGCCGCGGAACTCGCTAGGCCGCAGACGGGAAAGACGCTCTACATCCTGGATGAACCGACGACTGGCCTGCATTTTGATGACATTCGCAAGCTGCTGAAGGTGCTCGACAGTCTGGTCGCGTTGGGGAACACGGTCGTCGTCATCGAGCATAATCTCGACGTGATTAAGACGGCCGACTGGATCGTGGATATGGGTCCGGAAGCCGGGCAGGGGGGTGGCTGGATTGTTGTGGAGGGGACTCCGGAAGACCTGGTGGCTTACTCCGCCGGTGGGACGTCCTCTGGCAAAGCTAAGGGGGCCAAGAATGGGACGAAGACTGCTCCTGATAAGCGATCCTATACGGGGGAAATGCTCGGGCCGATCCTCGCCGACGGCAAACGTGGCGTGCGTGAGATCTTTGACCGCAAACAGGCGGCCGCCAAGCGTGAGGGTGACGTCGACCTGAAGCAAGTCGGCGAGAGTGCCAAGATGCCGTGGGAGACCGATGGGCGTCACTGGCACCTGAATCAGCGGATCGGGCATAACGGTAAGTCGGCCCGCTGGGAGGCGGCGATACTCGCCACCGTGATTGATACGTTGGAGGCGTCCGGCAATTTCTCACCGACGAATTGGAACTCGCGGAGCATCGTGGAAGTCGCGGCTAAGAATGCCAAAGAGGGCTGGTTCCTGCACGCCTTAACCGGTGAGGAATGGCTGCTCAAACTGAATTTCCGCGTGCCGCGAGGGACCTTCAAACAGGAGGTCCTGGCCGGGCAACTCCAACTGCAGGATTTTAATGAGCTGGACGAAATCCAGGTCTATAACCGGGGCGATCGCGTCAAAGTGGCGAATCGCAAAGGGCCGTGGCAGGAGGTGTCGATCATGCTCCATTACGAGCGAGAAATCGATACGGCCGGCTTCAAGAAGTTCTTGAAGGAGGCCCAACAGGCTTTCATGAAATACCTGGGTCAGACCTCTGGTAACCTCGAAGACCTGATGCCGTGGAAAGTTCTCGGGAAGAAGTGGCATCTGTCTCGCAAGGGGTTCCCGACCGGCCAGCGAGTCGCCTGGGACCCGACCGTGCTGGAGGGTCTCGTCGAGGCTTTACAGACCGCGTCACCAGAAGCCGCTGTCGATTGGACGGGCCAGCAGACGGTGACCGTCCAACCCGCCAAATCAGAGAACGGCTGGGTCACGCTCAATACCAAACGTCGCTCGGGAATCGATCTGAACTGCACCATTGCCGCCGGTCAGGTCGCCCTGGGACGCATCGCCGAATTCGGCAGCGAGCGCGAGATCACGGTCGGTCGCAAAGGTCAGGAAATGTTGCGGATCCGGTTTGATGCCATCGAACAGGTCACACCGGCGCTGAAGACGTTTTTCAAAGAGCTGGCGAAAACCGCAACGTGACCCTTTACCTTACACACAATTCCTTCACGGAAGCGCTCTTCAGTTTCTCGCAGAGAATCCATAAGATCCGATGCATTCGATGCACATTTGGAATTGAGGGAGCCCACATATGAAGCGGCCGATGTTGGTGTTGTTGACCTTGGTAGCACTGTTTGGCACCGTTTTGCTCGCCAATTCGGACGTGCTGCCATCGTTGCTGAAGATTGAACAGCAGGCGACCAATCCCTGGACGCACCTCAATCTGAACAATCAGCCCAAGAATTTTCAGTTCGCGATCGTCACCGACCGGACCGGCGGGCACCGCGAGATGGTCTTCGAAAAGGCCGTCCGCAAGCTTAATATCATGCAGCCCGAGTTCGTGATTTCGGTCGGTGACCTGATTGAAGGTTACACCGAAAAACCCGAACGCATGAATGAAGAATGGCAGCAGTTTCAGGGCTTCGTCAAAGAGCTGAAGATGCCCTTCTTTTATGTTCCCG
>JAQGHS010000441.1 GCA_028291605.1 Planctomycetaceae bacterium
TAGAACCGTGCATTCTTTGAATTCTTTGATCGTCTGTATATGGCGATGATTTTGCCCCGAATAGCTATCTCCTTTTCTAAAGGGCGGTTAGGAGCTGTTCCCGCAAATCGGAGCGATTCCAGCAGCCATTCGTCAAATTCGTGCATTCTTTGAATTCTTTGTTCTTGCGTACACATATACTCCGTCTTCGTGTCGCGAAATGGTTCGTAGGATGGCCGCCTCGGCCGTCGCCGTCTGGGGATCGGCGATCATCAACAACCCGCTCATGATGTCTGCAGGCTTGGCTCAACTTGGGGCACCTGAAGATCTCGCGCTGAAGAAAGACAGCCGGGGCGGCCATCCTACAGGCGTTTTAGAACCGTGCATTCTTTGAATTCTTTGATCGTCTGTATACAGCCATGATTCTGGCCTGAATATCTATCTCCTTTTCGAAAGGGCGGTTAGGACTGTTCCTGCAAACCGGAGCGATTCCGGCAGCCATTCGTCAATTTGGTGCATTCTTTGAATTCTTTGTTCTTACGTACACAAAGGCTCCGTCGTGTCGCGACACGGCGATAGAATAGCCTCCTCGGCCGTCGCCGTTTGGGGATTGGCGATCATCAACAACCCGCTCATCAGGTCTGCTGGCTTGGCTCAAGTTGCGGGCCTGAAGATCTTGCGAGAAGACGACGGCCGGGGCGGCCTTCCTGCAGGCAACTCAGATTCGTGCGCTCTTTGCCCCCTGATGTTCCCTCCAAATCTCCCGTTTCCGTCTGCTCTCTACTTTCACGTCTCAACTCTCTCGCCGACAGGCGCCCCTTCGATCCCTTCGATCCCTTCGATCCCTTCGATCCCTTCGATCCCTTCGATCCCTTTACACAGATGTATACTTTCAGTGGGCTTCCAACCCGTTATTTAAAAAACCACGAGTGGCGGGTCGGAAGCCTATCCCACTTAAAGAACCGGGCGTTCTCGCGTGCCGGCTGATTTGATTGCGATTCTTTGCTCCCTTTGGTCGAATGTTCACGTTGTGTGATTTTTGGGGCGAGGCATCATCTTTTCCCCAAAGGGGATACACATTCAAAGCCTAGGGTGCGCTCGGTATTCCGAGCGCACCATAGGTAGGCGAACTAAGGGTGACCCCAACCCTGAAGGGGTTGCACCGGCGTCGGCACCTTGGATTGTCACTCCTGTGGAACCCCTTCAGGGTTCGAATTTGTTTTGCGGTCCATACCTAGGGTGCGCCGAGCGTACTCGGCGACCCTAGGCTTTGAATGTGTATCCCCTTCAGGGATATTTCGAATCGACCCGACTCTGGTTTTCAGCCCGTGCGAATTCGCTGCGCTCTTTGCATTCTTTGTTCCTATGTTCACTGTCTCCGTCTTGGCCATACGCCGAATGGACCTTGGCTTCTCGCCAGATTCCTGAGCGGCACGGTGCTAGCCGCCGGTTCCTTTTGGGGTGGACGTTCCACCGCAGAACCGGTGGCTAGCGCCATGCCGCTCACATCAATGCCATTCCAAACCCAATGAATGCTTCAAACTCGGGGGTCACAAATGACCAAGGTCAAATGACATCCATTCTCCCAAATCCTTTGCCCATCACCCAATTTCAATATTCGCACGATCCAGCGATTTCGTCGCTTCTCGAATATCCGAATTTCGCTAATGCCGTTTGTTCCCTGTAGTTCGCGAAAACTGCGAAAATCCCTGTGCGCCCTCGAGCCGGGATGTGACCACGGCTGTGCATGCTGTTGTCACCGTTACAACCGGAACCGCAACGTTCTCTGGAAGCCGCAATTGCAGACAGGCTGGGATACACAGCGCTACATGCCCCAATTAGGTTGGAATTGGGATGAATTCTTCGTCGTGGGATAGGCATCCTGCCTGTCAATCGCGAAGCGACAAAGCCATGAACCAAGAGTCTGTGGCGATCAAAGTGGCGATCGCAGGATGAATGGACTTCGGGTTTGTCACTTGAGGTGACAAATGACAGGCTGGAAGCCTCTCCCACAGAAGAATCCGGGGGCTGACGCCGCCCGGCTCACCTGGATTCAATTTGGATGTCGGTTGTTTGTCACTCGTATCAGGATATTTCTAAACCGTGAACGGTTCCGGTGTCATCAGTCAGCTCAAAGAGGCGGAATTCCGCCTGGATCGCGTTTGCCGCCAGTTTGAACAAGCTTGGCGGCAGAACCGTTCGTTGACCATTGAGCACTGCCTGACGCTCGTCGAACCGGTCGAACGGCCGCATCTGTTGGAAGAGCTGATCGCGTCCGAGTGGGAGCTGCGCGTTCGTGCCGGGGATGATCCGGAAACGGCCGAGTATGTCGGGCGATTTCCGCAGGACGAAGAGTTGGTGGTGGCGATTTGCGGAGTCCTGGCGGCGGAATATGCCAACTCGGAGGCCCGGGGCACCAATTCGACCCCGCAGCCCGGTGAGCATCTGGGCGACTACAAGATCATTCGCGAGGTCGGTCGCGGCGGGATGGGGATCGTCTACGAAGCCCGCCAGGAGTCCTTGGGCCGTCAGGTGGCACTCAAGGTCCTGCCTGCGCGTCGGTTCCGCAGCGAACGAGAATTGCAGCGGTTCCGGCGGGAAGCTCAGGCCGTCGCGCGGCTGCATCATAGCCACATCGTCGAAATTTATGGTGTCGGCGAGCAGGACGGCGTGCATTATTTCGCAATGCGCTATGTGACCGGTCGCGGTCTCGATCAGGTCATTTCAGAACTGCGAGATTGCCTCGGGCTGTCTGACGATGCTGGCGAGACGAGTGTTCTAAATGAACCGCGACGACCCGGGCAGCGCAGCTACTCATCGATTCATAGTGGTTCGTCGCTGCTCCTGTCGCGAGCCCTGACGTCGCCGCCCGACAGCATTGATTCCACGACCCCCAGCTCACGCTATCGCGCCGTAGCTCGGATTGGATTTCAGGTCGCCGAGGCGCTCCAATATGCCCACGAACGCGGCATTCAACATCGCGATGTCAAACCGTCCAACCTGCTGATCGACCGGCACGAGGTGGTCTGGCTGTCCGATTTCGGACTGGCCAAGCTGGATCTCGATGCTGTGGACATCACCGAGAGTGACGATCTGGTGGGGACGTTGAAATACATGCCCCCGGAAGCGCTGACGGGAAAGATCGACCACCGCAGCGACATCTACAGTCTCGGGCTGACGCTGTATGAATTGATTACGCTGCGGCCGGCATTGGACGGTTCGGATCGTGCGCAGTTACTCGAACAGGTGAAGGATCCGCAGATTTCCGCGCCGCGCTGGCTGGTGCCGGATGTGCCGCGCGATCTCGAGACGATCATTCTGAAGGCGATGGCCCGCGATTTGGATCAGCGGTATCAGTCGGCAAAAGATCTGGCGGCCGATCTCGAGCGGTTCTTGAATCACGAACCGATCAGGGCTCGGCCGCAGAGTACTTTCACGAAGTTTCGGCGCTGGGTGGAACGCAAGCCGCTGATGGCTTTTCTGGCATTGGGGACGTTGTCGATCACCTCGACCAGCGTCTTCAGCTTCGGCGCTCTGTATGTGAACGCCCTCGCGACCGCCAAGCAGGCCCGGAAGGATCGCGATCTGGCCAATCAGATGCTGCACATTGCGGAGCAAGCCAAGACCTCTTCCGAGCAGAGTCGGAAGGCCGCGGAAGTCTCGACCCGCGAAGCCCAGAACCGGCTGATCCAGGCGCAGCGGGCCGAAGCGGCCGCATTTCTGCAGCAAGGTGATAACTTTGCGGCCTTGGTCTGGACTGCGGAGACACTGCGTTCCGAGCAACGGCTGACTGCAACGACCGATCCTGCAACTCCCGACGAATCGATTACCGATGCCGCTGGCTACCTCGCGCTGGAGCCTGCGTTGCGATTACGAGTGGGCGCCATCATGGAGGGTTCACCACGGATCGTGCTCCGTGAATG
>JAQGHS010000456.1 GCA_028291605.1 Planctomycetaceae bacterium
CCAGCAAATCGATGAAGACTGGCTTCAAGTAGGGCGTGGCCACCTTGCTGACAACCGTGTCGAAGTCGAGAAAAATGGTGGCCTTCGTCGTTTCGGCAACTTGGATGCGCAAGGTCACGCCGCGCAACTTGTCGGTCAGATCGGCGAGCAAGTTGACCACGTTCGCTTTGCCACTGATCTCGGGCGAGGCCTTGATCCGATCCCGCCAGGCCTTCGGTTCCACTAGATCCTGAAAGTCCAGAGCTAGAATGATATGGGAATCTCCCGACCGAGCGACCACATCCTGCAAATAGGGGGACATCGGGCTCTCAGTCCCCTTGTCGGCTTCACGCAACCAGCGGGCCAAGTCCTGCCGGTAGCCAGGGCTGATCACTCCGACCAAGCCAGGAACCAACTGGGCGAAAAACGAATTCCGACCCGTCAATACGGCGGGATGACCCGCCACCATCTGGATCCGGCTGTGCTCATGTTCGGCCAGCTTCGTCATCGGAATGGGTGTCTTGAAAGACGCGATGCCGTAAGAACTGGTCACTCGCGAGTCTTCCGGATGAAAGTCAAACGCGCGAATCAGATAGTCGGTTGTGGGCGGGACATGGACCGACCCCGCGAGGAACTCGGTCTGGTGCTTCTTGGCCCATTGTTCCTGTTTGCCGCGCGGACTGTTCACCAACTCCTGCACTTTGAGAATCGCCAGCGCGTTGGCGTTGGAGGGGACGTGCTTGAGTGCCTTGGCCATCTCCACACCCTGAGCCTGTGCGCCCTGGGCAGCCAGCAATGCTGCGGTGAATACGAACACGTGAATCAGGCGTGACATTGTTTCTCCCACCACTTGGAAAGGGACTGGCCCAAGGCCTACTGCCGCACACCGGATGTCATACGGCTGCAGAGTTTGCGCAAGTCACTCAGGCGATACGATACGAACAGATTTTGTCAGTACAGTCCTGTGGACTGCCTGCGGATTTGGACGGGACCTTTCGGCGAATGTAACGTCAATCTCAATATGATAACCGCGACGACAGGGGCCGCAAACCGATTTCCACTAAGTCAGACGAACCGTCCTGTCTCACAGCTGGAAAATGCCGGCTGGGAAAGTTGGTGAATTCGATATTGTAGCGGCGTTTCGCCAGAACGCGGGCAAGTGACTGCCGAGGCCCGCACTCTGGCGAGATGCGGCTACGACTTACAACACAGGCGAAAACATCCTACAAAAGTTCTCCGCGAGCACGGTTCGCCACGGCCGATCGTTCCAGCCCTGCAAATGAATCCTCTTGGCGGACGTCAGGTCCTGTTCGAATTGCTCTTCCAGCGCCTCTGCCGCAGGCTTCTCATACAAGATCACGCCGACTTCGAAATTCAACAGCAGACTGCGGGCATCAAAATTCGGAGTTCCGACAAACGACCACCGGCCGTCAATCGTCAATGTCTTGGAGTGCAGCATCCCTCCAGTGTACTCGTAGATCTCCACGCCGCAGGCGAGCAGGGTGTCGTAATACGATCTCGCGGCCAGGATGGTCGTGTAGTGTGCGCTGCTTCCAGACAGCAGCAGTCGCACGCGCACTCCGCGGCGAGCGGCCGTTTCGAGCGCCGCGACCAGCGGTAACGTCGGCACAAAGTACGATGTCACCAACGTAATCCGCTGCTCTGCCTCATTGACTGCGCCGAAGAATAACGCGTGCAAGGTCTCCTGATCATTGTCGGGGCCACCGGCGATCACTTGAGCTGTCTGGTCCCCAGAATCGCGACAGTCGGGAAACAATTCCGTCAGCAACAGCTTCTCGCCAGTTGCGAAAAACCAGTCCTCCACGAAGACCTGCTGCAGTTGCAGAACGCTGGGACCGCGCATCATTAAATGCGTGTCCCGCCAATAACCAAACTGGGGGTTCTTGCCGAGGTATTCATCGCCGATATTCATGCCGCCAGTGAATCCAATATTGCCATCGACCACAACAATCTTGCGATGACTGCGTAAGTTGATCGACCACCGTTCTCGAAACGTCGGCCCCGGCAAAAAGGACGCCACCGTGATTCCCGCGTCGCGCATCGGTTGCAGGAAATGGCGAGTCAAGCGGGACGAACCGACCGCATCGTACAAGAACCGAATCTTCAACCCTTCACGAGCCTTCTTAATCAAGACATTTCGCAGCTCGGTCCCGGTCTCATCGGGTTGCCAGATGTAGTATTCCAGATGCACGGAATGCTCAGCCGCATTGACCGCCGCAGTAATCTCGGCCAGCGTCTGCGTGGTCTTCGGAATGATCTCAATCGAGTTCCCGAAGGTCGGACGCGTTACGCTGAGCCGGCAGGCCAGACGTGCCATCTGCCGCGAACGTTCGTCAACGATTTCATCCACCATCACGTGATACTGACCAAGTTCCGTCAGATGGCCGGCGATGATTTCGGCCGCACGTCGTTTCGACGCCGTGCGCCGCTCGACACGATTGATGCCAAAAATCAGGTAAAACAAGCCCCCCAAGTACGGGACAAGGGCGATTACGAGTACCCAGGCAACAGTCGAGACTGGCTGCCGCTTTTTCTTCATCAAGACTGAAGGCAGCAGCGACAACGTGAGCAAATGCCCCAGCAGCAACAGGGCGCCCAGTAGCATGTTGGCCCATGGCCCGCTGAACAAATCGGGTGGATTCCAAATGGAATTCACGACCTTGTGCCAGAACCATTCCATACGACTGATGACCTGCGAAATTGCGCTGAGCCCTGTGGGATGCCGCACGACCGATTAGCCGTGAACTCCACTATATCCGTCTCATCCACTTTCCGCGCGTGTCTTCCGTAGCCTGACTCTCCAGAGTCGAGGGTACGGCGAGTTTTCTGGAATTCACAAATTGCCAATTGACTTCTCGCAAACCGGCCGATAATCTTGTTACAGTTCAATTGCAATAACACACTTTGAACGACTGACATGTTTATGAGTTTCCATTTGTTACACAGGTAGCAAACAGACGTAATAACATCGTGGCTGCCTTAACCAGCGAATTGCGAGAGGCATCCAGCAACCCCAAACCACTCATGCGAATTAACTTACGACGAGACACCGGAGTCTCGGGCGTCATTTCATCAAAGGAAAACATCGTGAAAGCTTCAGCCAGAAACGTCTCACGCGGATTCACGCTGATCGAGTTGCTTGTGGTCATCGCGATTATCGCGGTCTTGATTGCGTTGCTGTTGCCGGCCGTTCAACAGGCTCGCGAGGCAGCCCGACGCTCGCAATGCAAGAACAATCTGAAGCAGTTTGGGTTGGCTCTGCACAACTACCACGACAATTCGAACGGCTTTCCCCAGGGTTGGATCGGCGTGAATGCGGCCGGCCAGACGTTCGTTGACGGCGGAAACGGTTGGGGCTGGGCTTCCCGGATTCTGCCGCAGATGGATCAGGGTCCACTGTTCAATACGTTGAATTTCAGTCTGCCGATGACGCACGCGTCGCACGCTGCCGCTCGAATTACACCCTTGCCGGTCTATCGCTGCCCATCGGACATTGGCGATCTCGTGTGGACGATAACCGACACGAACGGCACGGCGCTGGCGCAACTGGCATCGGCCAACTATGTTGGCTCGTTCGGTATCAGCGACGTCGATAACTGCGTTGGTCAATCGGCTCCGTTCCGCTGCGCTGGCGAAGGTCTATTGTTCCACAACAGCTTCGTACGAATGGCCGATATCACCGACGGTACCAGCAACACATTCATGGCCGGTGAGCACAAGACAAATCTGACGTTGGACTGGCACTCCACGTGGCTGGGAGTTGTACCCGGTGGGGAAGACGCCTACGTGCGGATCCTCGGAACTGCCGACCATACTCCCAATCATCCCCTGAATCACATCGACGATTTCAGCAGCCACCACGTGGGCGGCGCACATTTTGTGATGGGCGATGGAGCGGTCCGATTCGTCAGCACCAACATCGATAGCGGAGTATTCGCGGGTCTCGCCACACGTGCAGGTGGAGAAATCGTCAACGGTTTCTAAGCACCCCTAACAAAACCGGTTGTGGGAAGTTCAGAACCGCAATCTTTCAAGCGGTTCTGAGCCGACGCAGAGGTTTTGTTACAGTTTATAAATGAAATCACTCGGAGTCGGGTCTACTATTTCGCCAGCGCCGCCTGGATGTGTGTGACCAGATCCGCCTCAGCCACCTCCGTCTGCTGCATCGCCTTCAGATCTTTTACCTGCCAGACCCCCTTCGCGAACTCGTTTGAGCCCGCGATCAGCGCCAGCCGGAATCCTTTGCGATCGGCATACTTCAACTGCTGGCCTACTTTTTTCGCATCGGGGAAGATCTCGACGCCAACACCCGCCTGGCGTAGCACACGGCCGATCCGGCAGTAATCGCCAAGCCGTTCGGCCTCGAAGCAAGCGATGAGCACTTGGGCGGGAGTCGAAGTTTGATCGACCAGGCCAAGCTCTTCCATGGCCGCCAGTAGGCGATCGAGCCCCAGACTGGCTCCCACGCCCGGCAATTTTTCCTTCGTGAACAACCCCGCCAGATTGTCATACCGGCCGCCCGAGCAAATGCTGCCGATGCCTGGCATGTCTGTCAGGAACGTTTCATAAATTGTGCCGGTGTAATAATCGAGCCCTCGGGCAATGGAGACGTCCAGTTGCACGCGCTCTTCCGGAATGCCAGCAGCCTGGCTGACCGCGCACAGTTCTCGCAATCGGGCAACCCCTTGGAGACCAACTTCGCTCCCCTCCAGAAGTGCCTCTAGGCGATTCAAAATGTCCGTGTTCGAGCCCGTCAGACTCGCCAGGTCGAGCACTTGGGCGGCCTGTTCCGGTGTCGTTCCGACCTTGTCGGTCATCTCGGCAATCACCGCATCGCGACCTATCTTGGCCAGTTTATCCAACGCGCGCAACACGCCAGAGGTCTGGCCGATCAGCCCGATTTTCTCCAGCAAGCCATTCAGGACCATGCGGTTGTTGACGCGTACCGTGAACCGCTCGAAACCGATCTTCACCAGCAAATCGTGAATCACCAACAGCGTTTCGATGTCGGCAGCATTACTCGTTGTGCCAATCGTATCGAAATCGCATTGCATGAACTCACGATAGCGCCCCTTCTGCGGTTTCTCACCGCGCCACACGGTTCCCAAGTGATAGCGTTTGAAGGGAATGCCGATCTCGGATAAGTGCTCGGCAGTGAACCGGGCGAATGGTACTGTCAGATCGAATCGCAGGGCCACGTCGCGCTCGCCGCTGTCGATGAAGCGGAACAATTGCTTGTCCGATTCCTCGCCCCCCTTGCCCAGCAAAATGTTGGCATATTCCAGGGCGGGCGTATCGATCGGGCTGAATCCATAGCTGCGGTAAACCTGTCGGGCGATCTCCATAAGTCGCTCACGCGCCATCATGGCGGTCGGCAAGTAATCGCGAAATCCCTTGAGCGTTTGGGGGGTAATCAAGTCTGACATCGAAGGGCACGTTTCGTTGGTTTAAGGCGGATCGAGCGATACGGCAAATGGGAGGATGAGGCTCCTGCCGAACCGCAAACGTCAATACGACGTCACAAGTCATTGCGGCCCGGAGCCTCACCCTCCCATCCACCGCCGGTCTAATTCAAGACTGGCAACAACACCTTTAGATGCTGGTCGCGCTCCAAAGGCTCGCGCGGCGGGAGAATTGCGTGGGCATATTCCCAGATTTGGTCGGGGGTTTCGAAATAGCGTTTCACGCCGGCACCATTTTCCAGCTCAAATGCACGCCGGCCAGCCCGTTCCTGGCCATCGGCAAACACGATCAAGTGCCAGTGATTCCCTTTTTCTAACGACAGGGCGACCGGACCGTGCGTCATGTACCAACGCAGATTGTCGTAGTCGTCCCAGTTCGTGGGAGTCTCAATGCGTAATTTGAAGTAAGTTGGCGGGGGAGGCACGACCTCGGGGGCAGTCTTTTTCTTGCGTCCCAGCGGCAGCAACGGCTTCTTCGGTGGCAGCACGGCTTCGGCGTATTCAGAAATCTGCTCGGGAGTTTCGAAGAATTTGTCGAAGCAGACGTCATTATCGTATTCGCAGCCATCAGTCGTATAGGTGCCGCAGATCAGCGGTCGCTCGAAATAGATCCCGCAGCGGTAGTCGGGGGTCAAGTACTGACAGTCTCCATAGACGACCAGATACCAGACATCGTCCTCCACAAAGAACGAGATCCGGCCGATCGTCAGGAACTCACGATAGAGGTCGTAATCTTCCCGCTTTTTCGGGGCCTTGATCGGCAGGCTGAAGTAGCGGCAACAGAGAGCCGTACAGTGATTGCACAGACAGTCGCCGTCCTTCAATTCAGACCGCAGAACAGGAAATTTGGGCATCGTGCCGGATCTTTCGGGCGTGTGTAGCAGAACTCGCCAGGGTTCTGGAGTTTAGCGGGACAGGATCCCGAACTGGCCGTGTCGTTGGTCTCGCCCGAAGTCTGGCGACTTCGGCTGCGTGGATTTCACGGCGAATCGGTCGCGGTATTTCAGGCAGAGACGGTCCGACTCTGGAGAGTCGGGCTACGGGTACCGGTTTCTGCTTGACCGCGCGTTCTAGCGAGGCCTATGATAAAAGAGATAAGTTCTGCTTTTCAACTACGTTGGCAAATTCCTGACGAATCGCTCGATTCGACCTGTGTCAGGAGGTTTGCTGATTGTAACGACCGCAATGCGCTCTGTATGTCCTGTCGGCCCTCGATTCAGTCCGTACTGAGGGTACAATTGGGTTAATCGGTTTGTGATTTTTTTGGTGGTTCGCGGCTGTCCGATACTAAGAGGACGCCTGCGCGTGATTTGATGCTGGCAGTGTTTGCTCACTGCGTCGAAGTTGACAGCGTCACCTTAGACCTGTGATCAGGATCCATTGCGATGAATATCTGGGGAAAAGTCCTCGCCTTTCTTATCATCCTGCTGGGTGGCGGAGCCTTCGTGCTGACCACCCAATTGCTGGATTACCGGCAAAGCTGGATGAAGCAGGTCGAGGCGAATCGTAAAGCCTTGACCGACGCCAAAAAGGCGACGATCGAGAAAAGCCAGGAACTGAAAAGGCTGCAGGCGGATTATGACCGCTTGATGCTCGGTTGGGATACCTACATTAATAACGCGACGGCGTCAGGTGATCCGGCTCAAGGCACTCTGAATCTGACCGTCGGACCTCCGCTGCTCAACGAAGGCAAAGACAAGGATGGCAAACCGGTGCAACCGGTGATCTATGCGTTCCAACCTGGTGCCAACGGCAAATACGAATATGTGGGCGAGTTCCGGGCTGAGCGGATTGCCGCCGGAAACTCCTCGTTCAAGGCCAACTGGCGGATGCGTCCCTCAGATGGAGCCATGTGGAAAGTGGGACCGAACTGGCGGGTTCGCACGCGGATTCCAATTTCGGACAAGCTGAAATTCGACCAGATGTCTCTGGCTTTCGCGGACGCCGATGAACGCTTTACGAACAGCACCAACGAACTGGCTCGATCTCGCGACGAGTTCGCCAAGAAGATCAAGCTGGCCTTGGCGAATCGCGAGAACGAACTGCAGGGCTTCGAAGCCTATGAAGGTGACCGCGGCAAGCTGGAAGACGAATTGATCGACGGTGTTCTGGCAACATTGGTACGCGAAGAGGAGGCGCGGAACACCGCGTTGGCCCAGGCCGATGCGCTGCGGCACGAGTTGGATAGTACTGTGAAAAAATTCGAGAAGCTGAAATCCATTAACGCGAAGGCCGCGAACGAACTCCGCGGCAATGCTGCACCGACGACTGCGAAAGTTTCCCCGAAATAAGCTGACGCCAGATAGAAATACAACTTTCCACGGCCCGGTCGACTTCTCGACCGGGCCGTTTGCTTTTTGTACTGCGTGGTCAAGTTGTAATTGGCGAATACAAGTTCGAAACGCAAGCGAGTGCATTTCTCTCGAATGAAAGGTCGGAATGCACTCGCTTGCGCTTCGAGCTTGTATTCTCTTTGATATAATCATCACAATCGATATCGCAGGCGGCGTCTTTTGAGGAGCGGCCGATCATGCAACTACGGACTATCGGGCAGATTAGTCTCATTGTTGTACTCAGTGGATTATCCGGTCTCGGGGCTGATACGGACCCTGCTTTCCGCGAGGCCAAGCAGGCCTTCCAAGTTCACATTCGTCGGAAGGCACCCGCCGACCGAGTTGACGCGATCGCAGCGTTGGCAGAATTTTCGAAGCCGGAAACGGTCGACTTGATTCTGAAAAAAGGCGTTACGGACAATGATCCTCAGGTCCGGCAGGCCGCTCAGGTCGCCCTGCGTAAACTGGCGGCTACCCAGGAAATCCGTGACGGGCTCCTGGAAGATTTCAAACGCTCTCTCCGCAAAGCTGTCATCAATGAATCGACGGCCGAATTGTTGCGGCCCCTGGTGATCATTGAAGATGAAGCCTTTCAGACAACCTTGTTGAAACTTCTCGATGACTATCTGGCTTCGTCCAAGGGCAACATCGCCCTGCCGATGACCCTGATCGATGACTTTGCAAAGGAGGGAGATGCCGAAGCCTATCGCGCGGTCACGTTCTTCTCCAAGTCGAAAGCCTTTGAGGCCAAGTTCGGTTATCGCCGGTGCGTCGTGCAGGCCCTGGCCCAGATCCGCGATCCGGAAGCCGTGACGACCCTCATTTTGCTGATTCCCAACACGAGCGGGCTGATTCAGCACGACATCATTCAATACCTGACAAAACTGACTTCTCAGAAATTCGCTGACAATGATCGCGAATGGTTCAAATGGTGGAAGGAAAACAAGGCTGAGTTCAAGTTCCCGAAAGCCCCTTTGCCGACTGACGATGTCCCGACTGGCGGCGAAAAACTGACTTATTACGGGATTCCCGTCTGCGCAAAGCGAATCGTGTTTGTGCTAGACACGTCAGGCAGTATGCGTGGATTGCCGCTGGATGCCGCGAAGAATGCGCTGCTGCAAGTGGTCGAGAACCTTCCCGAGCCAGTCCACTTCGATATTGTCATGTTTGATCGCACGGTCACCGTCTGGCAACCGCGATTGATGCCCGCCACGACACAAGTCAAAAATGAAGCCAGAGTCACGGTCCAGAACCGGGCGATGGGGGCGGGAACCGTCTCGTTCGCCGCGATTGAAGCGGCCTTCAAACTGGAGCCTGAAGCCATCTATTTTCTCTCCGATGGCCAACCGACTGACAGCCAGCCCGATCAGATCTTCAACACGTTCTTCGCCTTAAATCGAACGCGTCGAGTTTCGATCCACACGATCGGAGTCGTCACCGAGCGGGGCAATGCGGCGGATTTGATACTCTTCATGAAACCTCTCGCCGAAAAGAATTTCGGCAGTTATCGTCTGGTCGAGTAGCTCCAATTTCCCCCAAGGCATCTGCTATCATGCCCCATCCTGATCCCGGTTTTTCAAGAATGGCTTACCAGCCACCTTATCACGGAGATTCGATGATGGCAGAGAAGACCCCCGCGCCGCCTCCCCCGGAGCGGCTTGTGTCGCTCGACGCATATCGCGGTTTCGTGATGCTGGCGATGGCTTCGTCCGGATTTCGTCTCTCCGCCGCCTGCACCAAGCCCGAGGTCTTGTCTTTGTACGACAATAGTGGCGCGAAGACCGCCTGGCGCTGGCTGTGTGGTCAACTCGCCTTTCATACCGACCATGTCCCCTGGGCCGGGTGTGCTTTCTGGGACCTCATCCAGCCGTCGTTCATGTTCATGGTCGGTGTGGCGTTACCTTATTCCATGGCCAGCCGCGCGAGCTTGGGGCAGGGCGGATTCATGCAATTTCTGCATGTCTTGAGACGGTCGTTGATCCTGATCGTGCTGGGGATTTTTCTCTCATCGGAAGGGAAACCGCATACGAATTTCGTCTTCACCAACGTCTTAACTCAAATCGGCATGGGGTATCCCATTGTCTGGTTGTTACTGAAGCGAGGCACTGCCGTGCAATTGACGTCGTCGGTCTTGATCCTGGTGGGCTACTGGTATGCCTTCTACCAATTTCCGCTACCGGCGGCTGGTTTCGATCCCGCTACCGTGGGGCTGCCGGCAGACTGGCCGAGTTATCACGGTCTGGCCGCGCACTGGAACAAAGCCACGAACACGGCGGCCGCAATCGATCTGAAGTTTTTGAACCTCTTTCCGCAATACGACAAGACCGGCGCACCACACCTCTATGAATTCAATTCAGGCGGGTATCAGACGCTCAATTTCGTGCCATCGATCGTGACCATGATTTTCGGATTGATGACCGGTGAACTGCTCCGGGGTACAAAAACGCCCAATCAAAAGACCGTGCGGATGATCTGGACGGGGGCCCTATGTCTGGTGCTGGGATTGGCCCTGGATCCGCGTCTGTTGAGCCCGAATATCCCACTCGACTGGACGCTGTGCCCCATCGTAAAGCGCATCTGGACTCCCAGTTGGGCACTGTTCAGCACCGGCTGGACGCTATGGATGTTGGCGGCCTTTTACTGGGTGATCGACGTACGAGGCTGGAAGGCCTGGGCGTTCCCGCTGGCGATCATCGGGATGAATTCGATCGCGCTGTATGTGGGTGCTCAGTTGCTGAAACCATGGATTTCGCAGACGCTCAAAACTCATTTCGGCTCCAAGTTATTCGATTTCACCGGCGGACCAGTTGTAGAATCCGCGGCTGTGCTGTTCGTCCTGTGGCTCATGTGTTATTGGATGTATCGCCGTAAGATCTTCGTGCGAATTTGATGAAGCATTCCGCCTTCTTAGGCGAGCGTCCGGCGTAAGCCGGATGGTTGTTCGCGACGTAATCGATCATTCCGCGTCACTCAAACGTGCTAGCCAGATGAACGACCAATTCGCTGTTTGGAAGTCACCGGGATATCCTTTGGCTCCCTGCCACAAGATTTGAATCCACCGGAATGTAGCAGTGGGTCGCCAAAAACCATCCGGCTTACGCCGGACGCTCGCCTAATCAAGGATTCAATCGACAATCCTCCAACAACTTCACTTCAACAATACGACCAACATCCCATGCCATTGCCTGCTTTTGACGATTTGTTTGCTGCTGCGGATCGACGTTCTGGACGGATTCGTGTCGCAGCAGCCGGGGCCGCCGATCGGACCGTTTTGGAAGCCGTGTCACTTGCCCAACAACGAGGCTGGATCGATCCGATTTTGATCGGAATGGAAACTGAGATCAGGGCGTGTGCGCAAGAGGCGGCAATCAGCCTCGACGGCATGCGAATTGTCGACTCGGATCAACCAGGCACGGCTGCGGTAGCCGAGGTCCGGGCAGGGCGGGCGGATACCCTGATGAAGGGGCAGATCAACACGCCCGATCTGATTCGTGCCGTACTGAATGCTGAACAAGGCTTGCGAACCGGTAAGACATTGTGCCAGGTAGTCTTCATGGAGATCCCGGGACACTCACGGCGTTTCTTGCTCTCCGATACCGGTCTCTGCATCGAGCCTAATTTTCGGCAAAAGTCAGAGATTCTGGATAGCTTGATCCTCGTGGCACATGGATTGGGCGAGGCACTCCCCAAGGTGGCCGTGATGTCGGCAACCGAAAAGGTGTCGACGGCGATGCCGGATACGGCAGAGGCCGATGAGCTGCAGCGACTAAATGCGGTCGGAGAATTTCCGGGGAGCCTCGTGCAGGGGCCGTTGTCGTTCGATCTGGCTTATGCCGCCGATGCTGGAGACAAAAAGCGAATCGGGGGCCAGGTCGTGGGTGCCGCCGACGCCATGTTGTTCCCGAACTTGCTTGCGGCCAACCTGACAGTGAAGGCCATCATGTATACGGCAGATTGCCGGTTTGGTGGCGTGGTCTGCGGTGCCGCCTGCCCCATCGTCTTCATGTCCCGGGCGGACACGACGGCCACTCGGCTGAATTCATTGGCGCTGGCCGTGACATTGGTGGCGGCCGGGACCTGGCCGAAGGCGAGTGAAAGTCGTTGATCGCTCCGCGATCGAAACGCCTTAGCCGGACCAACCTGCATCAACCCCGACTGTTACTTCAACCGGCTACTGCGACCGCGTTTCGATCGCGGAGCGATCAACGACCTTCATTGCGATCAAAGACCCGCAGCCCGACAACAGCGGAATCGTCGGGCTGCTGGCACATGGTCCGGACGAGGGAGCCTCAGAGCGGGCCACGCTTTCAGAAAGGTGCATCCAACTTTGCGGGGCGTCGTTTCTCCCGTTATACGCTTCAACAAACGACCTACGCAGATTCAAAGTATGAGAGTGCCAGCGTGTGAGAGTATGAGAGTTGATACAATCCAATCGAATTCGGACTCCCTCATACCCCGTGACTCTCGCACCCTCATACTCTCAAACGATTTCGATTCCACAACAAGGTGAAACCGCTCTAAGCCGCCTTGGCTGGCCGTTGTCCGATCTCCATCAGCGATTGTTGTAAAATCTCCGTCGCCAGATGGATCTCTTCTTCGTTCACGACCAATGGCGGACACAGTCGAATCGATCGTTCCCCCGCTCCTAAAGCAATCAGACCGTGATGGAAACAGTCATGCAGCAAGATATTCCGCGTGGCGTTATCGGGCAAATCAATAGCGGCCATTAACCCCAAGCCACGTACCTCCGTAATCAGGGGCGTACCGCTCATGACCTCGCGGAGCGCCTGCAGCAGAACCTCTCCCATCACGGCCGTGTGTTCGAGCAGCCCTGATTCCAGCAGCTCGATCGTGGCTACCCCAGCAGCACAGGCGACGGGGTTGCCGCCGAATGTGCTACCGTGCGAGCCGGGGGGCCACTGCATCAGATTGGCCCGCGCTACCATTGCTCCCAATGGTAGCCCTGATGCAATGCCCTTGGCCAAACAATAAATGTCGGGTTCGACGTGCCAATGTTCCATGGCACAGAATTTTCCCGTGCGCCCCATTCCCGACTGCACTTCGTCGGCAACCAATAAAATTCCATGCTGGTCGCAAACTTGTCGCAGTCGCGGCAGGAAACTCGGGGGTGGAATTAGATACCCACCTTCTCCCTGAATGGGTTCGACGAAGATCGCCGCCACCTGACTGGGGTCGACCCGACGCTTAAAGATTTTTTCGAGTTCGCTAAACGTATCTTCCAACGACACTCCGGGACGTCCCGGGTAGGGAATATGTGAGACTTCCGGCAGTAGGGGTCCAAACCCTCGGCGCTGCACGACTTTGCTGTTCGTCAACGACAAGGCACCCAACGAACGACCGTGGAAGGCCCCGTCAAACGCGATCAAATGAGGCCGCCGCGTCGCATATCGCGCGAGCTTAATCGCGGCCTCGATCGTTTCCGTTCCTGAATTGGTGAAGAAGACTCGCTGACCACCAGTGAGACCGATGTGGTCTTCCAGCTTCTGCGCCAATTCACCCTGCGGACCGTAATAGAAGTCGGTCCCCGACATATGGATCAGTTTTTGAGACTGTTCGGTGATGGCCCGCACGACATGCGGATGGCAATGGCCCGTGGTGCAGACTGCGATCCCGGCACAGAAGTCAAGGAATTGATTTCCATCAACGTCCGTGATCCAGCAACCATCTCCCGATTCCACGACCAGCGGATAATCACGCGTTGAAGAAGGAGAAAGCTGGCGTTCCTGCTCGGCGATCATCCGGACCGCATTGGGGCCTGGGATTTGCGGATTCAGAATTGGCCGACGCATGGGACACCTCTCACTTCATTCAATTCGCGATTAACGTAGCTAGCCAGGCATGGATCTTTTCTCTGTTCGGGATTGTTCACAGGCCCGGATGCCCAACACAGGCACCAAACGCGTATTTTCCAACACGGGATTCACACGAAGCCGCCGCAGTATTGCCGGAGTTGTCATAAACTCCTACCCTGACTGGCGAGTTGTCGTAACCGACGATGAATATCGTGTTGGAACTGGGCCGAATTCACTACCATCAGAACCTCAGGGGTTCCGTTGGAGGCATTTTTCGGCTGTACCGAAATTGTAGCGCTGGCAGCCAACAAGGCAGCAACCCGACCAGTGGATTTCCAATCTCTCCCGCGAACGGAAGACAACCGGTCACAGGCGAGTTGCCGCAACATCTAGTCAGCATCAGAGGTTCCGTCGGCATCGGGAGTTTACCTCCAGATGGTTTCGGGGCCGGAGACAAACGATGGATTTCGTCCTGTTGGGAACTGGTCACGAGACTGTCCCCTTAATAAAGGCTCTGACTCAGACTGCAGAGCACCGTCTCGTCGCATTCCTGGCGGATGATGACTTGGCCGGTCGCGTGCTGGCCATGGTACCCGCCGCGCGGC
The DNA here is from genome assembly GCA_028291605.1 of Planctomycetaceae bacterium. Lineage (GTDB taxonomy): Bacteria > Planctomycetota > Planctomycetia > Planctomycetales > Planctomycetaceae > JAKFVC01. Next base: position 14,214 of record JAQGHS010000456.1, read on the forward strand.
GTCTGGGAAGCGCCGCGGAAGCGTTGAATGTCCGCAACCTCGATGCAGTCATTGTAGATTCCAGCGATGCAGAAACATTGGAGATCGCCAAACAACTGGCAGCGAATTCGGTCGCCCTGCTGCTCCCGCCACGCGCCGCTCACGGGATTGAGTTCATCTATCAGCTCGGGCTAATCCGCGATGAGCAGCCCGACGTATTTCGTCTCTATCCCATTCGTACCTGGCGATTGCATCCGCTAGTGCAACGCCTGCAGCGGTCCATAAGGAACGGCGAGTTGGGACGCATTCACCAACTGCAATGGGAACGGGAAGAACATGTTGACGGCCCCGTTTCACAACCGGCCCTGTTATCCAAATCGCAGGTCGAAGGGGCATTACTGGCCGATGTCGATTTGCTGAAATTTCTGGCCGGAGAGTTCGACCAGGTCACGGCCCTGCAAACGGGTGAACCGGAGCAGGGCATCGTGCAGGCGTCGTTGACCTTGAATGGTGCCGAATCGTCTCCGACACAATGGTCGTGCCGCGGTACTCGGGGAACTTCGAGTTGGCGATTAACGTTGACGGGCAGCGCGGGCCAGATTGCCCTGAGCGGCGGTGAGGATCGCAGTACTGTGACTTGGTCGGCGGGGCAAACCGACGCCGGCAGCGTCGGCCACGAGACAGTGCCCTTCGACTACGGCCCCGCGGTGCTGCAGGAATTCCTGGAGGGCAACGCGACCACTGCAGCGACCAGCGTCTGGGCCGATGACCTCAATCGGATCTTCGATCTCCTCGAAGGAGTCCACCGCAGCTTGCGGCGCAAGCGGACCGTCGAACTCTATTTTGATACGCCCTCGGAACGCAGCAACTTCAAAACCCAAATGACGGCAGTCGGCTGTGGAATACTGCTGCTGACGTTGCTGGCCATTGTGGGAGGCTTGGGAGTCGGGATCGTAGCTCACCAATTTGAATTGATGTATCCGACAAGCCGCTGGCCCTCGATTATCATGCAAGTCGTGCGTGTATTAGTGTTCGCACCGTTGTTCATTTTCCTGTTCTTGCAAGCGGGCATTTTCCTGTCGAAGCCGTCGGCGGGAACAAAGCCGAAGTGATTGATTTGGACTCCGGTGATGAATTACCACAGTCCAAATTTCGGCTGACCGGTTCATTCTGAAAGCGCAAATTGACTGCCGCGACTCAACCCGCTTTGATTCCCTTGAACAGTGTCATGCTGACTTTGCGTGGAGTCCGCACGCAGAATCTCAAGGGTATTGATGTCGATATCCCGGCGAACTCGCTGGTCGTTATCACCGGGGTCAGCGGCGCGGGAAAGACTAGCCTCGCGGTAGAAACCCTCGCCGCCGAAGGGCAGCGGCGATTCATGGAAACCTTTCCCGCGTCGGCACGGAGGTTTCTCGAACGACTCGAACGCCCTGACGCGGATGAGATCGGTCCTCTGCCGCCGCCGATCATCTTACGTCGCAGTCACGGACGCCCCAGCCGTCGAGCGACCGCTTCCACGTTGTCCGAAGTCCATCAGACCCTGCAACAACTCTACGCAGAAGCTGGCGAGACGATTTGTCCCGGTTGTCAGTTGCCGGTCGTAGCCCACTCGGCAAGTTCCATTGCAGCAGTGATCGGGGCATGGCCCGCAGGCTGGCGATTTCAAATCTGCTTTTCTCGCCAACTCCAGACTGGCGATGTCCCTGATGTCGTGGCCTCGGAACTGCTGGAAGCCGGGTTTCAGCGGGTCATCGTCGCGGGTCAAACTCTGACGCTGAAGTTCCCCTTGCCACTCGATTGGCCACAAACCCGCGATTGGTCGGTCGTGATTGATCGTCTGCAAACGGGAAAACTTTCCGATGACCGGCTGCGTGATAGCCTGGAACAGGCTCTACAGCGCGGAGCCGGTGATTGCTTTATTGTCATCCATGGCGAGTCAGAAGCACTGGGCCAA
>JAQGHS010000458.1 GCA_028291605.1 Planctomycetaceae bacterium
CGTATCTCGTCACCAGCGACGAAATCCCCAATCCGCACCAATTACAGATTCAACTCCGTTTGAACGGTGAAACCCTGCAGAATTCCAGCACCAAAGAGCTGATCTTCAAGGTTGACGAGCTGATTGCACACCTCTCGCAGTTCATTACCTTGGAACCCGGCGATGTGATCTTCACCGGAACGCCCCCGGGAGTTGGTGCAGCTCGCAAGCCGCCGATTTTCATCAAGCCGGGAGACGTCACCGAAGTCGAAATCGCCGGTCTGGGAGTGCTGAAGAATTCGGTCATCGCAGGAGCGTAGCGACAAAGATAGTCGTTGATCGCTCCGCGATCACAACGCGCTCGCAGTTGCGAGTTTGGATTGGTTTCCAACGTTTATCTCATACAGAGCGTCTACTGCGAAGGCGTTATGATCACGGAGTGATCAACGACTATCTTTGCGATCCACGACACTCTACGGCTTCAACCGATACAACATCTCACCCGCTTTGCGAACCAAGAGGACGCCTTCGTCCTCGCGGTTCGCAAAGTCTTCGATGTTGATGGTCGCCGGATCGCGATAGCCCAGGTTGATCTTTGCGCACAATTCGGGCGGAATCTGCGAGGCTAGCGTGACCCGCACACGGCATTTCTCGACGCCATTCTCGAAAGTTCCAGCACCTCGCACGTGCGTTGAATGTGCGAGCACACCGCGCGGAAACTCCTCGAATTTCGCCATCTGCTCGGTGAAATAAGGTCGGCAGTGATACCCGATCTGTTCGATCAGCTTGCCGTGCGTCACCGAGATATGCGCGAGATGCGGGGCGTAAATAATCAATTCACCCCCATCGGCCACAACCGGTTCCAGCTTATACATGCATTTGCCGGCCACCCATAATTCGTCATACATCAATGGGGCACACGACAGGACTTGTTGATATGGCTTGTCACACCATTGAATATGGACCTGTGAGGACAAGTCCGACGCCTGATCCCAAGCCGCTTCGGGAGTTCCATAGAACAAGCCGTGGAGATTGCCGTCCTTCGCGACGACAAACGCCAGGCAGCGTCGGGTGGCGGGGATCATCTTCGCAGCGCGATCGACGACCGCCCGGACCGGAGTGTGCTTGATCCCGATGATCCCCACGTTGCTGATCAAGGCTCCCAGCCAGTGGAAGAAGTTGAGGATCTCGGCCCCGGCGATCCCGGGAAAGAAATACTTGTTGCCACCCGAGAAGCCGACGACCTCGTGCGGAAAGACCGGGCCGAGCACCAGCAGCGTGTCGTAGTCGTTCACGAGCTTGTTGATCGTGACCGGAACGTCTTCCTCCATCAGGCCGTTCGAAATCTCGAACGTATCGGCCTTGGTCAGCGTTCCCACTTGGACCAGCGCATCGGGATTGTCCCAATCGTGGTTGAAGAATCGCACGGTGGCAAACAGCCCACTGCGTTCCTGGGGCGTGATACCCAGCATCTCGGAAATCGCCACATCCGACATGGGGGGGTGAGTTCCAAGAGCAACTAGGACATCCAACCGTTCGACGCCGGAACGCAGCGTGTGGAAGACCGCATCAAACAACAGCGGCAACGGGGCCGTACGCGTGTTGTCAGGAATGATGAGCAACACACGTTTGTCGCGATATTCGCTGGGCGTCAGCGACTGGACAATGATTTGCCGGACAGCGTCTTTGGACAGGGTGGGAATCGTATCGGCCATGCTGAGATCCTGTTGACTGTGAACCCAACTGCATTCTGGATCCACGCTTTTCGCGATTACCAGATACGATCAGCATTTAGTCCCGACAGGGACGACAGAACCTAGCCGTGGGCGCGAGCCCTCGGTGGGCCTCAACATGCAATTTCAAGCCCTGAAAGGGCGACACAACCAACATCGTTACACGGCAGGGTGTCGCCCCTTCAGGGCTTATCGGCATTTCTGTGATGCAGTCCGTGGGCTCACGCCCACGGCTAGTTTCTGTCGTCCCCTTCGGGACTGGCCTGATCTGTTTCTACTTTATAACTTTATATGCAACAACCCGGCCAGAAAATTGACCGGGTTGTAGAGACAACTCTTGTGAGCCAGTCAGCCTGATTTAGGCCTTCAGCAAACCCTTGGATTCCAAGTACGCCAACACTTCGTTGGTCAACTCTTCGATTCCCTTGGTATTCGCGTCGAGAACCAACTCGGCCTTCTCCGGAGCTTCGTACGGATCGGAAATGCCGGTGAAATTCTTGATTTCGCCAGCGCGGGCCTTCTTGTACAAACCCTTCGGATCGCGGGCTTCGCACGTTTCAACCGAGGCGTTGACGTAAACTTCGATGAATTCACCCTCGCCCAGCAACGCCCGGACGGCATCGCGGTCGGCGCGGTAGGGAGAAATGAAGGCGGTGATGGCGATCGTCCCCGACTGAGCGAACAGCTTGGAAACTTCGCCAATACGGCGGATGTTTTCGGCGCGGTCTTCGGCGGAGAATCCCAGGTTCTTATTGAGACCCATGCGGATGTTGTCGCCGTCCAGGACCACGCTGTGCTTGCCCTTCAGGTGCAACTTGTGATCGAGTGCGTTCGCAATGGTGCTCTTGCCACAGGCGCTCAGTCCCGTAAACCAGACGACGGCCCCCTTGTGACCCTTCAACTGCAGACGTTCGGCCTTGGACACCTTGTGTTCATGCCACGTCACATTGGTGGCCTTCTGCTCTGCCATTTCACATTTCTCCTGCTTAACGAGGACATCGCAGCCCAGCCGACGATGTCGCACAAACGAAATAAGGGGGGCAATCCCCCGAGTTACTCAACGAATTCGTTGGTTGACGGAGTCGATGTTAGAGGATCAGTCAAACTGAGGGAAGTGGAGAGTTATCATTCGTCAAACGGACTGCGGTCTCGCGACCCCACCCAGGCGCCGCCGACTTTGAATTGCCTGTTAAATATCAACTGGCCAAACCGGCTTGCTGGCTTGGAATCTGAGAGACTGCTAGGCTATACCGTTTGACCCCGCTCGAATCAAAATCATCCTCGCCCGAAGACAGGATTTTCCTGATGCAACGCACACATCTGCGGTTCACGCTCCTGGTTTGCCTGGCATTCTGCACCACTTCGGCCAGTGCCGTGAGCGCCGGCGACTGGATCCGCGAGCTGCAGACCAAGGCCATCGAACAAGGCCGCGCCGACTTTGGACATTGGGGAGTTGATCCTCAGAAATACACCCAGTGGGGCTCGCATTCCAATCGGCTGATCCCAGTTTATACATTCGGTACCAAGGGGGCCGGCCCGCGTGTCGATCTGGGAAGCTACATGGGTGCCAACAGCCCCTACCGCAAAGCGGCGGAACTCAAACGGATCTATGGTCGTCTGCCAGAAAAGACGTTGTCTGGAACGGCGGGATATCTCGATCAAACGAATATCTTTGACATTCAAGTGGCCGGGGCAGCGGCGGGCAAGAAGCACATCTTCCTGGTGATCTTCGACGGCATGGACTGGACGACCACTCGTGCCGCCGCCATCCAGGCGACTCAAAAGGTCAGTTACAAAGAGGGACGCGGTACTGGCTTGCACTGGCTCGACTACACGGCCAAGGACACGACCCAGTTCGGATTTATGGTGACCAGTCCCCATAACGAAGGGACCGATGTCGACGTCGATAAACAGACGGTCAAAAATCCCGGGGGCAAGATGTTGGGGGGCTATGACCCGTTGCGCGGGGGGTTGACACCGTGGGCGAAACCCGGGTCATTGGAATATCTGATTTCACTGCCCGCCACGTCTCCGGCCATGCACGCCTACACAGACTCATCCAGTTCCGCGACCAGCATGACAGCTGGGATCAAAACCTTTAACGGCGGCGTCAATGTGGACTATAACGGGGCGCCCGTGGAAACCATCGCACATCGCCTGCAGGCTCAGGGCTGGCTGGTCGGGGCCGTCTCGAGCGTGCCGATCAGCCATGCCACTCCCGCCGCGGCGTATGCTCACAATGTGGAGCGGGATGACTACCAGGATTTGACCCGTGACCAACTCGGATTGAAGTCCATTTCGCATCCCGTCACACCCCTGCCGGGACTCGATGTCCTGATTGGCGGCGGCTTCGGTCATGTCGAACTGATCAAGAAGCCTCAGGGCGATAACTTCGTCCCGGGAAATCTCTACCTGACGACCGCGGATCAACAAGCGGTCGACGTGGCCCATGGCGGCAAATATGTGGTCGCCGCCCGTGAGCCGAATGTGCGCGGGGCGACACGACTACAAGAGGCCGCC
>JAQGHS010000493.1 GCA_028291605.1 Planctomycetaceae bacterium
AAACGCCGGGAGGAAAGTCCTCTCGGAGTTCGCGTTAACCAGTGGGGTAACGAAGACTCGCTACCTTTTTGTTGAGCTCCCCGAACCGAACCCTCTTTCGGAATCTCTCTTTGCCCGCCAAAGAGAGAGCGCGCAGAACCCTGCATTTAATGCGGTTTCGCGAATCACGCCAACTCTTTGATGCGAGTTGGAAAATCAAAGAGAGCGCTTCGCATGCGAACGAATCTACTCTTTGTCAATGAAATCTGTTAACCACTCAGAATTATTTCCTATGGCACACCATTTCGGGAGCCAGTGGTTAACAGAACAAAGAGTGTCGTTAGTGCCAGAACTGTTTTTGGACGGCAATATACACAGGCTGGCACGTTGCGGCGGTCCGGGCTGAATTCCGTAAATCTCGTCCAGAGGCGCCCGAACCGAACCGGTGGGGAATTGTTGCGGGGTCAACGGCATTGCCAGACTTTCGGCAAAGCTTCTGCGGGGTAAAATTACTCTGCTTTCCTGCGAATCATCGAACCAACCTGACCTACCGACCATAGCATCATGAGCCGGATTTTGCACCCATTGTTCGCCCTCTTGGCGTCAGCCACTCGGCAGGATCTGGCCCGCCAAGTGGCGTACCTGAAGGAAGAGAACCGCATCCCCGGGGAACTTCGAAGACTCGAAATCAGAAAGATCAACCGCCAGACTGTAAAGAACATCCTCAAGGAGCATGGACTGGACCCCGGCCCGCAACGGGGCCAGGGGACGTGGGTCGAGTTCCTGAAGGTCCATGCCGACACGTTGTGGCAATGCGAACTCTACTTCCCGCTTAACCGCGAGAATAAACCATCTCTCATGAGAATGTCGTGGCAAAACAGTGTCCTAGGCTCGCGTGTCATCGGTTGACTGGAACAGCTTCTCATACGGCCGAGAGTTCTCGTCATAACGCTGCCTTGCTCTTACTGTAGCAATTGCATGAACACAAAGCTGCGAATCAAATCCAACTCTTCTAGGCGATACAGTAGAGTTCACGCCAGCGACACTTTACCATGCGAGGAGTATCGAACTGAACCGGACGCTAATCGATCGTAACGGCCGGCGGCAATTTTTTCTGGATCGCGCCAAGCCCATCTCTTAATTACTAATGCACGCCTTTCGACACTCTATACGGTGGTCTATTTGACGAATCCTCTGTTGCATTTTAGTGAGTCACTTTGGGCTGGTGGTGACCTCGTCCTGATGACGAATTCCCCCGCAAGTTCAGAGGAAGTTGCGCACGCACTTCGTGAACTTCAGAGCCGTGAAGCGGCGTACCGCTTGGGGCTGCCGCAAGGTTGCCCGGAACTGAATGAGGTGGCCGCGGAATGGGCATTGATGGGACTCTATCGAGCGTCTCAGTACCTCGCCTATCGTGAATTGCCCGAGGATCAGCTGCGAGCCGACTTGAGCTGTCCCTGCCCGGCGGCTCCCGATCCCTCCGTCTGCTACAGCGTGGATCTTTCGTTTCGGTTCTTACCGGAAATCGTCCGCCTAGCACGTGCGGCGAGCGGCAATCAGCTGCTGCTGGAATGCCTGCTACTTTGGGCCACAGACTGGCCATTGTCATCAGTGAATATTCCGGACCTGACGCCGGGGCCGCTGGAGCCCTTCCTGGGCAATCCCGGCTTGTTAACCCTGTATATTGACCGTATTGTCGCCGGTAACGATCAGTCGCGACTTGCTGACGAACGAGTTACCAATGCAGTCCGAACTGCGCTGGGCGGGTTTCGCGAATTGGCGCCGGTCCTTTATGATGCCGTCCACTCCAAGATATCGTAGAGCGGGCTGGGGGAATTCCCTTTTGTCGATGCACATTGACGACCGTAGATGAACCTGAGGTCCCACTGCTTTGTCTAAATTAGAACGCTGGAGTCACGATGCAGGCGAGCCCGGCGGCGTCAGCCCAATGGCACTCAGTTCGGCATCAGATCCGTGAGCGGCACGACGCTAGCCACCGGTTTTTCCAAGGAAACCAACAAAGAACCGGCGGCTAGCGCCATGCCGGTCACGAACCGGCCAGCTTTTCATAAGGAATTATATGCAGCCTGACACTGCTTCGGCCTCGCAGTCCACTCGGTCATCTGCCGCGCTATTGCTCGAAGTGGCCTTACAGCCGATGAAGTCCGCTTTTGTCGGCAAGGATGAAATCATCGACCTGATCGGGGTGTGCTTGGTGGGACGGGAAAATCTGTTCCTGCATGGTCCCCCGGGGACGGCCAAGAGTGCGCTGATTCAAGATCTCGCCCGACGGATCGACGGTCGCGTCTTTGACTATCTGCTGACCCGCTTTACCGAACCGAACGAGCTGTTTGGACCGTTTGACATTCGTAAGTTGCGGGAAGGGGAGCTGGTTACTAATACGGAAGGCATGCTCCCAGAGGCGGCACTGGTTTTTCTCGATGAGTTACTGAATGCGAACAGCGCGATTCTGAATAGCCTGTTGCTGGTGCTTAATGAACGCGTTTTCCGGCGCGGGCGTGAAACGCGGGCACTGCCCCTGGTGATGGTGGTGGGGGCCAGCAATCATCTTCCCGAGGATGAAGCACTGGGTGCGCTGTTCGACCGGTTCCTGGTCCGAGTCCCGTGTTGTAATGTGCCCCAGGAAGAGTTGTCACACGTTCTGCACGCGGGCTGGAATCTGGATGCGCCGCTTAGTCAACCGGCTTCCCCCGGGATTTCCATTGATGTCATACGCCAGTTACAGGCCGCCGTGCGAACGATCGACGTCACCGCCATCCGGCCGGCTTATGTCGATCTGATCCAACGCCTGCGACATGCCGGGATCGCGATTTCCGATCGGCGTGCGGTGAAGTTCCAACGGTTGATTGCCGCGAGCGCGCTCCTGTGTGATCGACAGATTGCGGAACCGAGCGACCTGTGGCCGCTGCGCTACACGTGGGATACGGTGGAGCAGCAGGAGGTCCTGGCCGCATTAGTGAAAGATGCGATGGAACGGCATGCGTCGGCTTCCACCGGACGGGTGCATCCCCGCTCGGCTGGGATCGACAAGCCCGACGTCGAAGCACTCGCGCGGGATCTGGACCGCATTGCCGGTCGCCTGGGAGAGAAAGAGCTGCCCGCTGCCGAGCGATCCGTGTTGCGCGATCAATTGAGTATCCTGGCGGGACGTTGCCCCTGGGTCAGCGATGCGCAACAACAGGGATTCTTGCAGGGGCGAATCGATGAGATCTGGAAATTGTTCGCAGAACCCGCTTGATGGGGGAGCCTCGCCCTCCCGGAAACATTAAGGAACTCAAGTTGCCAACCTGGGCTATTCAGCTTCGTTCTGCGGATTTGGAACCGATTGGGGTACTCTGGCGGGTACCCGGTGTCGAGGCCTTGTCGCAGGCCGACGGCGTCTGGTTGCGCGGATCGTCCGTGGATGACGCCACGACGAAGCTGTTGCAATGCCTGCCCTGCATGGCGCGTTATGAAATTCTGCCCGACGGTGCGCTGCGACTGACGGGGCATCGTGTGCCGCAGGGCTACCTTCCCGATGGCGCATGGCGACCTCTGGATCAGTTTCTCAACGTGATGTTGCCCGTCGCCAGTCTGACGCTCCGGCAGCATGCACGAGTGCCGGTGCGACTTGTGCCATCGGTCGACGTTCGAGTGCCGAATGTGCTGGTGACCGATTTCGAGAGCTGGGCGAATTATGCTCGCACTGCCCCTCAGGTCCGGCTGCGACACTGCCAGTTTGCTGCAGCGAGCGATGGTCGAGTTCTGATCCAGGGGACGCCACTGCCGCCGCTGGCGGGGGTCCGTGCGGTGTCTGCAGCGGGCTTGGTCGTGCCCTGCGGTTGGACTTGGGCGCCCGCGGTCGAAGCGAGCCTTCTGGCCAAGTCATGGGGCATCGAACCGGGCGACTTGTGGTTGCTCGCCCCGGGTCGGACGGTGGAATGTATTCGACGTGACCAACTGGTGGCAGCCACCAGATCAGCCGTCCAACAGACGCGGGAGGCAATCCAACGTGTCTGAACCCATTAGTGACGTCGCAGCGTACTTCACCCCGACGAAAGAGACCTTCTGGAATTGGTCCGAAGACCAAGAGACGGTGATCTGGAATTACGGTGCGACGATTGCGTTTCGATCCGAACTCGCATTGCTGTTGTCCGCGCTCGTGACAGAGGGTTTGCCGCCATTCGAAAACGTCCTGATGGTCGTCGCGGCCTGCCGCAACCAATCCGAGGTTCAACATCTGCGGTCTACCGATGTCCTGGATTTCCGCAACTATCCCATGGGATCGTCGCTCACGGAGAGCGTTTCGAGGATTGTTATGGCGTTGGAATCACTGGCGCAACTGCCGAAGGATTTGAGGATCCCGACCAAGGGAAAGCAGGCGATTCTGTCGCTCGTTTGCGAAAATGGACCGCGGCGCAAGTCGCCACAATTCAGCCGGGAATGTGTCGAGTGGCTCCAACAGGAACTTCCGATCAAAGCGACCGGAAAGATCAAGCCGACAGGTGACTGGAGTATCGAACTGCGTGGACTGCACGACGGCCTGCTGGCCGTCAATGAGCCGGCCGTTCGACTGCGCATGGAAACGGGCGTCGAACTGGCCCCGACTCCCGAGGCGATCTCCTGGGTAATGCCCGCGCCCCAGCCCGAGCCCATGCCGCTCACCGTACGTCAATTGCTGCATGAGCTGGAGCAGGATGATGAATACGGCGGGCTGGTCCGATTGACGTTGCGACTGATTGCCGTCATGTCCCTGCCGCGCCTGCTGTCGACTCCGGATGAATTGCAGCTCGGCGGGGTATCGGACATCACCAATCGAGGCAGCTTTGATCGGCTGCTGCTGAGCGAACTGGCCCATGACTCAGACGTGCTCATGACTCGTGTGGCGCTGAATGAAGCGATGTATATTCGACGCGAAGTCCCGCCCGATTTCCCGCCGCGGCAATGCTGCGTATTAGTGGACTGTGGTATTCGTATGTGGGGCCTGCCGCGGCTGTATGCCACCGCCGTCGCTCTCGCACTGGCAGTGGTCCAGGAGGGCCAGGCAGTACCGCATTTGTATCGATCGAGCGATGCGGGGCCGGTCCCCATCGATGTGACATCCCGGCAGAGTTTTACCCAGGATCTGGCGACCTTGGACTTCCGGGTGCATCCCGGAGCCCCATTAATTCAGTTGATCAGCGAAACACAAGGTGTGCCGGCAGACTTTGTCATCGTGACGGGTGAAGATGTTCTCGCCGATGCGGAGTTTCGACGATGCCTCGCAGCATTACCTCTGCCGAATTGTTATCTGGTGACGGTGACGCGTGAGGGCCAGCTGCGTGTGTTGCAGCGTTCGATACGAGGTGAGCGCGTCTTGAAGCAGGCGTGTCTCGATCTGGATCAGATCCTGGCTTCACCGGCGAAGATTGGGGCTAAGCTGCGGGATCAGTCGATCGATCCCCGCTCGCCGGCCATCTGCCGCGTCCGCCCGTTTCCGCTACTGCTTTCTCCGCAAGTGAAAGATGAAAACTGTGGCGGCTATCTGAGCCATAACCGTGAGGACAGAGCTGACTATCGACTTCTCGCTGTCACGGGTGATCGACGCCTGGTTTGCTGGACGAAATACGGACCGGGTGCGATTCAGTATTCTGATCTCGTCCCTGCCGGAAAGCTGCTGTGGCACAACAGTCCCCTGCTCGCTGCAGACCCGATCCAGGTATTGATTGGATATCAACAGCAGGCGGTCCTGCATCTGATGACCGCCACTCCGCAAACCGCGAACGTGAAGACCCTGGATCTGCGATGCAAGCTTCCCATCCAAGGGGTGCAGGTGCATGCCGGGATCATCTATGTCGTCTTCCAGCATCAAACGGAATTATACTCCCTGTCAACGGGTGAGCACCTCACCATTGCGCGACATCGTGGGGAAAGCAGTTGGCTTAACGGACGATTCTTTTTCATCAAAGAGGCGAGTGGCGAGAGTGGCTGGTATGCCTTGATTTATGACGGACAACAAGCCCGCTGGGATCGCATTCTGGGCAGGGGGGATGTTGGCGGCGCCCGTGACGTCGCATCGATTTTCGATTGTCAGTGCATTAGCGCCCCCATAGCAGTGACCACACGCAATGCAGTGATTGCCACCGGTAGTAAAGAATACTTACAATTTAACGCGAAACCATTGAGATCCACCGGGTATACCGGGATGACGGTGAGCATTGGAGCTGCGCCTGGGATAATTCCTTTGAAATTGACTGCGGTGGCGCATGACGGTAACCGCTTGGTCTTGACCGACCCGGCTCCAGCACCGATGACGTCTTCAGGAGTCGTAACCCATGCCTGCCACTGGGTCGTCGATCTGCCGACGAGAATCGCATTAGAAACTCCTTGGGGAAATCCCCTGCGTCTGCTCCATACTGGCACTTATAGCCTTCCGTCGGCGCACAACGTGCGAAACAAATTTGTGTCGATCGGCGTCCATGCGGGGTCGCTGGCCTTGGAAACCAGCAAACATGCTATCACGACGTTGACCCTCAATACGAATCCAGACCGGATCCAACTGCTAGTCAAACAGATTCCAGGTTGCGAGGTCACGAGTGCCTTGTCTTTCAAAGAGATGCCGTCTCCGCCTGGTACAGGCTATGATTTTAAGGGCGTGCAATGGCCCGACGGCAGTCGAGCGATTCTTGATTCCCGGGGATTGCTCCACCTGCAAAGCAGCGATCCGTCGATCCCGGAAATGACGCTCGTCTTGAGCGAAGACAACGTGGCCGGCTGGTGCGACCGCAATTATATCTGGGGCGCGCCATCCGTCACCAATACCTACGACTATCGCGCGAGTGCTGCCACGGTATTTCGAGAATGGTTAATTCCATTCTGTCGGAGGCTGACATGACCGACCTGACCCTGAAGATGAGTTTCACGCCACGCCCGCAGCGATTGAGTTGCGCGCGATTCATCCCCGGTCCAGATCCAGCCGGTTGGCTCGACGAGCTGTCCACATGGGGGATCTCTTTAGAGACCGTGCGCCTTTATCCGATTCCTCAGTCACGTAGTGGTATTGCGTGCGCTGGGGTGTTAGCCTCGCTAGAACAAGAGCGAGAGCTGCGTGCGGAGCGCGACGGGGTTTCATTGCTGCAATCACAGCCGTACGGACAGATCGCCGGACGTCTCTTCCTGCCGGTGGAAGCCGAACTCTCCGTGGATCTCCGCGACGCGGACTGGGGGCGGCTGCTCGGGCAGGGGACCACGGAATTCGTCTGGCATCCGGAGGCAGGTCTGGTCGCATTCGAGCAAGATGAGATCCTGACGGTCATGGACTTGCTGTCGCCGCGCCTGCCCGGTGGCGATCCCGTCGAGCCGACCGTCGATTGGGGCCTGGCCCAGCCCGAAGTGACCTTTCCGAATCGCATCGGATCCATTCGCGCAGAGCTGCCTGAGACGGCCGCCGCCATGTTGGACGAGGGACGAGATGGCATCGGAACTCAGGCCAAACAGTTCAAGAGCCGGCCAGTTCCTGTCGCGGAGCAGATGAAGTCGTGGGCCCAGTCGTTGCTGGGCTACGCCTTGTTGCCGGTCGCGATGTTCTTCAATGCTCTGGCAAAACTGCTGGGGGGACGCAGTCCAAGTGCTTCGAGTCCATCCACCGGTTCTCCCGTGCCGGGCTGGATTGGTCTGGCTCTGGTGGGGATCAGCCTGGCGGTCATTGCGACGTTCATCGTGACGGCCCTCGCCAGTGCCAGAATTTCGCCGGAGTTGATCGTGCAGGCGTTGATCCTGCTAGTCGGTGCCGCACTCGTCATGGCGTTGCTGGGTCCGCCTTTGATCTCATCCATCGGCCCCAGCGCCCCGTCCAGTCCCACGCTCTCACCATCGCCATCGTCATCTGCCGGCTTTGGGCTTGGACTGCAGGCGCAGATGGCTCGCCTGATGAGATGGACTGCGGGACTGCTGGATTCCCGGCGGCGTGAAATTGAGCGCCTCAAGAAACTGCTGGATGAGGATCCCGATGAAGGCTTGAAGTACGCGCTGCCATTTGGAGGCGAAGCTTCTCGCGCGGGAGCTACCGCGTCGGGCTCGTTGATGGCCCGGTCGGTCGATTTCAAACTGGGGGCGATGGCGTTCGGCGGACTGGCGGACTATTGGGACCTTCCCGCTGAGACCCAGATGGACCTTATCAGGCGTTATCGCGAACTGGCTGCGAGAGAGGTCCAACTGGGGCGTTACCGCCGCGCGGCTTACATCTTTGCCGAATTGCTGGGAGATTTGAACTCGGCCGCGACGACGCTCGTCAACGGTCGATACTTTCGCGAGGCAGCCGTGCTGTACCGTGACAAACTTCATCGGCCGCTGGACGCTGCGCGTTGCCTGGAAGAGGGGGGGCTGCTGGCGGAGGCCATCCCGATCTATCGACAACACGGACAACTGGAAAAAGTCGGGGATCTTTATCAGCGGCTTGGTGAGGAGACTCAGGCTGGCGAAGCCTACGAAGCCGCAGCGGAAGCGACGTTGCTGAAACATGACTACCTGGATGCCGCGCGGCTGTACGAGCACAAATTGCAATCGCCCGACCGGGCCCTGGAGTCCCTGGACGCCGGCTGGCCCAATATGCCTCAGGCGAAGCTGTGCCTGTCGGCCTCGTTTGCGCTGCTGTCTAAACTGGGGCGGCAAGATGATGCCATCCAGCGCATTCAAACATTAGCCTTGATTCCACTTCCGGAATCTCGCATCAGCGACGCCGTCGGAGTGCTCGCGAAGATGTCGACGGCCTCCCCTCACGCGCAGACGCGATCCATAGCGGCCGACACGGTGCGCCAAATCGCGTCACGCGAATTGCTCAATGGAGCAGCCAACCGCCTGCAACTGACGACGGCCGTCAGCCAGTTGGCTCCGGAGGACCGGCTATTGATGCGCGACTGTCAGCGGGTCCACGAAGGTCGGCCTCCCAAGCGACTCGAATCGACCTCGGCGATCATTCGTCGCCCCGTCAAAGAGATGCGGCTGATTAAGACGTTCAAGCTGCCGGCGGGAGTCAACTGGCTGTCGGCGACCAGTACGGACCGTAACTTCTATGTCGTCGGGCGGACGCAGCAGGGCGTCATCGTCGCCCGCGGCGCCTGGAATGATCCGTCAGCCAGGGTGGATTCTCTCAACTGGAAATCGTCGCTCAATACGACCAAAACACTGATCTGCCACGCGATGAGTGAACGGCAAGTCTTACTGGGGTCCACCGGTCACGGCTACTTTGAACGGCAGGTGTTCGCGGCGTCCGATGCGAATCCTGATCCGGAAGAGGTACTCTCGCCGCCGTGGATGCCCAAATTAATCGCCGGTCTGGCTGCCAGCTCGAATGGCGTGACCTACACGTTCCAACCCCACAATCTGTTACTCTCCGGGATGGATAACCACGGGCGGCCGACCATCGCCGAGACGCTATTAATCTCGACCGAAGGCTTGGACGCCGATGGGCATCCTATTCTTCCCATGGTGGCTTTGAACGACGCCGTCTATCTGGCAGTCGGGCCGTATTTGATCGAATCTCAATCTGTTAACCGGGCGTCGATTCGCGAAATGCTCGAGCCCATTGCCGCCCTGGCAATCTCGCATCCCAATGTGGGACGTCGACTGGCTGTCGTGGGTGAAGAAGCCGGCGAATTCTTCTGGAGTCATATTAATTCTGGCCGCAGGCAGCGTTTCGAAGTGGGTCTGGAAAATCCTCATGCGGCAATCCTGCGCAGCCGCGACCTGGTTGTCCATGGAGTCGGCGGCTGGAAAGTGTTCGTAACCACAGACGATTCAATCCAATGTCTGCATCACATCCCATGCGATCCCCAGCAGACGTCATTTGGTTTGTTACGGGCAGACATGCCGCGGCAAATTGGTCTCTGCGCGGCTGATGGGAATGTCCACTTGTACGAATTGCCCTGATCGACTTTCTATCTGGCACGCTGCAATCGAAATTGACTGCCCCCTACCTCAATGCCCGCAAGAAGATCTACCTTCCCTGTTATCGATGGGTTCTGGAGAATAATCTGAAGGCTCAGTTGGACATTCTCAGAGACATCTCCCTCGATGTCGTGCTGCTGGATTATGAAACCAACGCTGACATTGAGAACTTGACGAAGCCTTTATCACACGCCAGTTTGATCGCCAAATGGGTCAGAAACCAATGGTAGCGCCGACCGACAAGATCATCGTCGAACTTCTCGATCACCACTGGTCCGCGTGGTGTGAGTCGCGCCCAGACGTCGCCTTCGGTGGGGATACGGCTGCCGTAGCTGCGTAACGGTTGCTCGAAGCACACGGAATCGATCCTGCATTGGCACGGACGGTCGGCACTCCGACTTTGACTCGCATGGATCGGCACATCCCGACAGACCCTTGTCCCGACTGCGGAAAATACATCAGTCTCAATTCGTTTGAGGATCGCAGAGCGTGTGGTAGTTCGGACGTCAGGGTCTGGTAAGCCGCAACAGATGGATCTCACCATGCACCGGACATCCAGATTCGGCATGTTCTTGCCAGCAGGCTCTCAACTTCTTGACGCATGCCAAAAACGTCGAATTGGCATCGGAATATGTGATGCAATACGACGACGCAAAGTATACTGAGCAATTCGACAACGCGTCCGAAATGAACGATGCGGAGATGAAGTGGCATATAGCGGCGGCGCCGAACCTGCGAGCCCACGTCGAAAGGTTCATTCAGACGTTGCAGTTCGAGTGTCTCGACACGTTCGTTGTGGTGTCACGGGGGCATCTCAATTTGATCAACCGCGAATTTCAGAGGTGGCACAACGACTGACGGTCAAATTCAGCGCGGGATCATTTGCCACCAGGTTGCGAATCACCATCCACAACCTGCGACACGATCCCTCTCAATGATCTCCTTTGCGAGGCCCGACTGGGTGACATATTTAAGTCGTATTCCCTACAGGCGGTGTGTGGCTCCTGGCAATCTCACGCACCTTAATGTTACAAGTTCTGCGCTCGCCGTGGGCGCGTCACACGAGAATTCTCGCCTGACTCCGCTCAGTCGACTGATGGGTTCCCTTTACAACCTCCGCACCTCGTTTCCCCACGACAATTAAGATCAACCATCGATTGAGTCGCACCCGATTTTTCCTTCCCCGGACTGTGGCAGTGAATTTATACGGGGCGGGCTGGAACCGTCTATCTCGCGTATGGGGTACCATGTGGTGTTCCAATACTTCTGAGCATCGGTCTCCCCTAAGAAATGGCAGGAATTGATAGACTGGCCAGCTTAGTTTTAAGACATCAGACGGCATCACGAGCATGCTCTGCCCGGTTTCCGGATATCGAATTCGGTTGGCCGCATTTGTCCTTCTCTCGAACAAGGGCCAACAAAGATTCTTGCAGCTCGTGTACGGCACGCTCCAGTACCACAAACGTTTCCTTCGCACCGCTGAGGTTGTGCTGACTGCTCAAAACTTCCAATTCCAGCGCTGCTTGAAAGACATCGGTAGCGCAAAAGTTGCTCACGGCGCCCCTCAAGTCATGGCTGGCGCGATTTAGTCCATCGGCGTCGCGACGAACGATCGCATCGCCCACAGCGGCCATCGATCGCGGAGACTCCTCAATGAACAGGTCTACAAGCTCTTTCAGCAAGTTCAGGTCGCCATCCACGCGATCCCATACCTTTGCTGCATTCAGAACGGTATCCGAGGACTTATTCAGTGCAGCCGAAACTTCCGTCGAGGTGGCAACCGTGATTGATTCCAGTGCGGCCCACAGCTCACTAGCTTCAATGGGCTTCGCCACGTATCCATCCATCCCGGCCTCCAGGCAGCGTTCGCGGTCCCCCTTCATGGCGTGGGCGGTCATGGCGATGATCGGCACATGCTTAGAGGTCCCCCGTTCAGAAGCGCGGATGCAGGCCGTGGCTTCAAAGCCGCCCATCTCCGGCATTTGCACATCCATTAACACGACGTCGAATGGTTGTTCCTCGAGGATCCGCAAGGCTTCCTTACCGTTGCAGGCCACAACCACGCTGTGGCCCTGCTTTTGAAGAACGTGTACAGCCAACTTCTGATTGATCACATTGTCCTCGGCCAACAGTATCCTCAGGCTGGGACCGGTGGGTTGGGGCCGAACTGGAGGTATCGCCACCGCGGTCCCGCCAGCCAAAGACTCGATGCCCAGCACATTGACTATAGCTTGCAGGAGATCGGCTTGTTGAATGGGCTTGACCACATAGGCGGCGACGCCCAGCTCTCGACAACGAGCCGCATCACCATGTTGATTGGCCGAGGTCAACATCATGATCGTCGCTTTGGAAAACTCGGGATGCTGATTGATCTCCGTGGCCAGAGTAAAGCCGTCCATGTCCGGCATCATGCCATCGACCAGAATGAGTGGAAAGGTTTGATTGACGCTCGCCGCCGCTTGCAGGGCCAGCAGCGCCTCGCGGCCCCCTTCAACCACCGTGGGTTTCATCCGCCATTTGAGGAGCATGTCCTTGAGTATCCGGCGATTCGTAGCATTGTCATCGACCACCAGCACGCACATGTCCTCGAGCTTGGCAGGCGCCAAGGGGACCGTTCGCTTCGACGGTCCGGTTTGGATGGCGACCTGGATCTTGAAATGAAAGGTGCTGCCATGCCCTGGCTCGCTCTCCACCCAGAGTTGTCCTCCCATCATCGCGGTCAAGCGTGTCGAGATGGTGAGTCCCAGTCCGGTACCCCCATACCTCCGCGTGGTGGAGCCATCCGCCTGGGAAAAGGCTTCGAAGATCGCCTGTTGCTTGTCCGCCGGAATACCGATGCCGGTGTCCCGTACTCGGAAGTGCAAACAGATTTCCTCATTCGTTCGGCTCTCGCCGACGACCTCGATCGAGACCTCGCCGTGTTCCGTAAACTTCAACGCATTACCGATCAGGTTCACGAGAATCTGCCGCAGCCGTGCCGGGTCGCCAATCAGCGTCTCGGGTACGTCAGCGGCCACGTCGCAAGTCAATTCCAGCCCCTTCTGGTGGGCTCGAACGGCCAAGGGCTTCAAAGCCTGCCCCAGCGTCCTGCGCAAGTCGAAGTCAATTGCTTCGAGCGTGAACTTACCCGCCTCGATCTTCGAGAAGTCGAGAATATCGTTGATGACGACGAGCAACGCATCGGCCGACATTTTCACCGCATTCAAGTACTCCCGTTGCTCGGTATCCAATGTCGTGTCGAGAGCCAGTTCGGTCATGCCCAGAATGCCATTCATGGGAGTCCGAATCTCGTGGCTCATATTGGCCAGGAATTCGCTCTTGGCTCGATTCGCCACGAGTGCCGCGGTCGCCAATTCATTGGCGCTTTGAGTGGTCTCGACCAGTTGCTGATTTGAGGCGGCCAATTGTGAATTGGTGGTTTGCAAATCCACAGTGCGTTCGTTGACCATGCGTTCGAGATCTTCGACCCGACCTCGGACTTGTCTCGCCAAACGCCATTTTTCGGTGAGCGCATCGGCTAGTTGCAAAGCTTCAATGCTGTCAAACGGCTTTTTTAAGATGAGCAAACGGTCGGAGCGCCCGAGTCGTTCCAGCATCTCGCCCCACGAGTGATCCGAATACGCCGTGCAGATGACGATCTGAATATCAGGATCGAGTTCCCAGATTCTGGCGGTGGTTTCGACTCCGTCCCAACCAGGTGGCATGCGCACATCCACGAACGCCATCGAATAGGGATGATTTTCCGCCAGTGCCCGACGAACAAGCTCCAGACCTTCCTGCCCCTGAAAAGCGGAATCAAGCTGAAATTCCGGGCGGGCTGTGGTGGACGATATGGTGCCGAAGAAGGCATCCCTGGCCTCAGACAATTCAGTATCCGTCTCCAACCCCATACTGAAGATCTTTCGAAAGTCGTGGTGGATATCTTCGTTGTCGTCGACGATCAAAATGCGCAATGGCTGGGTATTGATGTTCATGGTAGTCAACGAGTTCTAGAGGCGGCACTGACGGCGCGTGCTCAACTGGTGGCTGCTGGCGGTCTTGCGGAAGATAATCGGCATTGTAAATACACAACAAAACCGACGTCACGCCATCCCGCTCAAGGACGGCATCACCTCGGTGTGTTCATTCATTCACAGGCATCTCGGCGGTATTACCGGGAGGTCGTCGATGATGGTTGAAGCGAGTAATCGGCAGATCTGTCAGTATTTGATCTTCGTCGCATCCGCTCGATCACCATGATCCACGTTACTCTGCGTTAGCAACAATGCGAGGATTGTCTGGGCGGTGAGACCCAATTACCCCAAACTCACTGGGAAGTAAGGAATCTAAGCCATTTAATGACTTTGAGGTCTTTTCCCGACCCAAGGGATGCGCGAGATGACGACTAGGTGTTATGAAGGCACCTCCTCTTAACCTGTCAACCTCGGTGCTCGTCACGCAATGTTTCTTTTCCACGCGGAATCGCATGGAAGCGGCCATAGTTCACGAGTGATTACATGAAAACTCTGTATAGTAACTTCGGCCTGAAGTCTCTTGTGAGACCGGAGTTGTATCCGACAGAACTTCAAATGGTGAAGTCCGATCTCTTGCGAAATGTCAAAAATGCGTGGAATACCACAGTCGCCCCACGTGTTGCGGAGAACTCTCCTTTCGAGCCTGTCAGCGGTCATTCTGGGTGTTACATCTGTGCTTTTCGCGGATCCGCCCAACAGCGATCGGCAGCCAACGGACCCTCAAAACGCCCCCCAGGCAACGGTCGGCCCCAATGGAGAGACGACAGACCCCCAGACGGCCACCCCGGACAAGGCCACTGGTGCGGGCGATATCCTGGATCTGGACATCGAACAGTTGGGCAAGGTCCAGGCCAAGGTCGCGACGGCCTTCGATGCGGAGGTCACTTCAGTCACTGCGAACAAAAGCTCGATTGGAAAATCGCCCGCGGCGGTGTTTGTGATTACCAATGAGATGATTCGTCGCAGCGGCGCCACGAGCGTTCCGGAAACCTTTCGCATGGTTCCCGGGATGCAAGTTGCCAAAGTCGGATCAAATAAATGGGCGATTTCTGTTCGTGGTTTTAATCAGGAACTGTCGAACAAGCTGTTGGTATTGGTCGATGGCCGCAGCGTCTACACTCCCTTCTTCGGCGGGGTGTACTGGGATACTCAAGACCTGGTGCTGCAGGACGTCGAACGAATCGAAGTCATTCGAGGCCCCGGTGCGACGGTGTGGGGCGCCAATGCCGTCAACGGGGTGATCAACATCATCACGAAGACCACCGGCGAGACTCAAGGTACGCTCCTTTCGTCCGGCGGGGGCACCCAGGATCGGGCGATCAACGTCATTCGTCATGGTGGTAAAATCGGGGACAATACGCAATTCAAAGTGTACGTGAAACAGACCGAGCGGGCCGCAGGATTTAGTCCGCTCGGGGCAGGGACCCACGACGACTGGCGCACAGAACGTGGCGGTTTTCGCCTGGAGTGGAAAGATCCTTATCAACAGGACAAAGTGACCCTGCAGGGAGACATTTACTCCGGTGTCATCGGCGAACTATCCCCCTTCCCGAAAACGTTGGTTCCATTCGCCGCCAACGTTCCCAACGACGCACACACGGGTGGCGGAAACGTTCTCGGTCGATGGACTCACGAAGTCGATCCCGCTAACTCGTTGTACTTCCTGTCGTACTACGATCGAAC
>JAQGHS010000499.1 GCA_028291605.1 Planctomycetaceae bacterium
CTCGGGCTGTAGATTAAACGCCAACTGGAAGGGCTGTCGCAAGATCGAATAAGCACTCGACACATCTTCCCGGCTGGGGAAGGGAGGCAGCGCCTTTTCCAGCGTGCTCAGATTGTCGCGCTGGACAAACTGATTCTGGCCGTCAATCCGCTCGAGACGATAATCGCCGACCAACCGCAGCGCGAGATGACCCGTCTGGATCTTGGCTTTGGCGACTTCGAAACCTTCCAGCAGGACGCGCTCCGACTTCGCGGGGAGCTCCACACGCACGGTCCACTTCAAATCGACGGGCACGGCACTCGACACCGCCTCTTTCAAAGTGACGGTCACCAGCGACGGATCCTTGGCATCAACCGCGTGCTCTTTGTAAAGCTCCCCTTCGACCTTCAATAACTCACCGCCCCGAGGCAAACGCACTTGCACCTGATTGAAGCTACCCTGTAACGCCCCCAGCCGTTGGTTGGCTTCCATCAACACAGCCCGGCCATCGACCGTTGCAGTGATTGCCGTGCGCGCCTCGAGAACCGTTTCCACAGTTCCCAAATCAGGCTGAGGTTGCCACGTCACATCCAGCCGCGGTCCCAGACCGAGCATCTCGATGGTGGTCGCACCGTCCGCGGTCGGAGTTAAGATCAGCCGCGCGCGGCTCTGCTCATCGCCTTTCGCCGTAAGACGCGGCACGGGGACGCGCAGCTTCAATTCGCTGACAACCGTCGGCGGGAGGGTCAACTGCAACCTTCGAGCAGGAAGTTCCTTGCGGATCGGAACAATCAAATTGAGCTTCAGGACATGCAGTCCCTTCCCCTTCAGATACCACAAGTAGCCCTGGTCAGGGTCGATCCCGCCGGACGTGGCTTCTCCGGGGCCGGTGTAGGATTGATCCTGCAACGTTGCTTCGGTGAGTCGCAACGGCACCTTGATCCACTTGGCATCCACCAATAACTGAATCTGCAAGGTCGACTGCAATACGGCGTGATCACCGTCTGCCGTCCCAACCAGGGAAATCCCCGCGACGCTCCACTGAGTCGGTTCTGGCGTCAGGCGCTGCCGCCGCGCTGCCAGTTCTGCCAGGACCTCTTCCAGCAACGGAGTCCGCAACAGCGGCACGACTTCACCGTTGGCATTCTTCAGTGGGATGACGTCGCTACCGGCCGGTTTTGGAGGAGCGGGCTTTTCGGCGGAGGTCCCCTGGGCGGCTTCGGGCTTGGGCGCTGGCGGCGTCTGCGCGAACGACATCCCCGCCGCGTTCCAGACGCAGAAGAGTGTCAGCCAGACGATCCCGTGCCGCACATTCATGAAATTCAGGTTGCCTAGTTAGAAACTCCCGGAGCAAGTCGTGGGGTTGCGCTATTTGTAGCGCCGACGACATCGACGTTTTCAGCCCAAGGGGCCGTAAGCAGGTATTCGCTAGACCAATGTTTGCATTTGGCAAATATGTGCTGCTGCCAATGCGAAATACCGGAAGCGCGTCGGTGACCCGCGCACTTTCGAGACACTCTATCATAGCGCCTGCGCAAGCGGGGAGAAAGCGGGAAACCCTACCGGTTAGTGAGATTCAGAGGGGTGTGCCGCTGCGTTCCGGGGGATCGGTTGAGTCTACTGAATCGGAGTACTCAGCAGATCCCGTAGGGCGTCGTGAATCGAGCCATTTGTGGCCAAAAGGTCCGGAATCTCTAAAGCCAGCGGCTGGCCGCTCATGCGAGTCACCTTGCCGCCAGCCTCGTGGACGATCAATACCCCGGCGGCCATATCCCAAGCCTTCAGACTGTGCGACCAGAAGCCATCCAGCCGTCCTGTCGCCAGATAAGCCAGATTCAGGGCCGCCGAACCGGTGCGCTGAATTGTCTGCGCATGTGGCAAAATCCTCAAAAACTGCTGAATCGGCGGGGCGTCCGAAGTGACACCCGGCGGGAAACTCGCCACGAGCAGCGATTGAGCCAACCGATCGGTGTGACTGACATGCAGCCGCTCATCGTTGAGATAAGCTCCGTGACCGAGCTGCGCGGTGAAGAGTTCTTCGCGCGTCGGATCATAAATGACCCCGACAACCAGCTCGCCGTGTAACTCGACGCCAATCGACACCGCGAAATAAGGATAGCCGTGGAAGTAGTTCGAAGTCCCATCCAGCGGGTCGATGATCCACCGGTAGGGATCCTTGCCGTCGGTCCGCTGCAGCCCCTCTTCACCGAGAAAATTGTGTTCGGGATAACGTCGCAGGATCAAGTCATGAATGACGCGCTGCGAGGCCACATCAGCCTCAGTGACGATGTCCGCCGCACACGTTTTGGAAGTGGCCGTGACTTTGTGGAACCATTCCTTGAGCACGGCGCCTCCGGCCAAAGCTGCCGCGACAGCGGTCTTCAATAAGTCCGCGTCGATCGCCGGTCCCTGATTCATCTTGATGCATTTCCGTAGCCTGACTCTCCAGAGTCGGGCGAATTCTTAATTTCAAATGCGCCCGACTCTGGAGAGTCAGGCTACAAGATCACGCCACCGCTAGTTCCAACTCAATAAACTGCCAGGGATTCTTCTTGTACTGCTCGGACAGAATCTTCAGTGTTTCCCAGCGTGTAACATGGGAAGCATGCTCCAGCCTTGGCTGCACTGCGGGGAAGTTTTCGAGATGTTTCTTCTGAATGACCATCGCCCGGACTTTGCGAGTCCGCAATTCTCCGGCACATTCGCACGTCAGGCAAATCAAGTATTTGCCCCGAGTGACCGGCAGACCGAGGTCCCGGCGAATCTCGCCGACCGCAAACTGTTCGGAGACTTCATTCAGCACGGCATTGAGATACTGCCAGTAATCCGACTTCGGCAACGGCAGGAGCGGATTGTCCGGCTTGGTATGCCGGGCGGCGGCCGCAACGGCATCGGTCGCAACGACATTCAGGAAGACGTCTTCGCACATCTTTTCGAGCAACGTGCGAATCTGCAGCGGCTCGCCCGGGATCAGCAGATTCAGCGACACATTGATCCTGTGCAGAAACTCACGTTTCCGCCAGTCGGCCCGCGCCTTGCGCTTCCCAAAAAACCAGCCCAGCCCCATTAAGACGAAGCCAGTCAACACCTTCATCCAGTTGTCGTGGATAAAGTCCGAAATGGCCGCGAAGAATTGTTCGTACATAGCTCGTGGAGTCCTCCGAACCGCATGGTAGGGGGAGGAGACGAATGATTCCAGAGTCGCAGGATCGTCATCCCGCCTGTCAATCGCGAAGCGACAAAGCGATAGACCGAAGGTATGTGCGATTAAAGCGGGTATCGTACGAAGAATGGACTTCGGGATTGCCTCTTGAAATGAGATCGGACAGGCAGGATGCCTATCCTACGGGGCGTTTCGTTCGCGGAGCGAACAACGGCTATCAGGCCATCACCAATCGCTCTTTTGCAAGTTGCACGATCAAAGCCTGATCCAGCCGCACACAATTGGGATCAAGGAGAGTAAACAACTCGTAGGATTCAGCTTGAGGCAGGCGTTGCAGGCGGGCCCAATTCACAAACTCGAGGTTCTCCATGCCGCATTCGAATGCGCCGAGAATGATATCGAACAAGGAACCTTCTTCGCGGACTCGACCTTTCCAGACGCCGAATTCGGCTGCCGGGAATTGTTGGAAACGGCATTCGCCAAACAGATGCTCGATGCGGCGGAAGCGTTGGAAGGTACGCCAATGTCGGCGGCACCAATCGCGGACTGACAGCAGTCCCAAGTCCTCGCCGTAGCGCTGACTCTCCAACCACTTATGTTCGAAGGCCTGAATCAGGCCCGAATCAAAAATGCAATGGCCTTCAGGCAGGTCGCAAGCTAACAGCATGGTTCACCCAGTAAGAAACAGGGTGCCACTCTTCTGGTAGGCGGTCTTTCGTCAGACTGTCCACAGCGAGAGCGCACTTCGCGAGGCAGGTCAACTCAGCAGCAACAACGGCGGGTGGGCGTGTGAGTCGCCCCATTCTTCAGTCAAATTCGGTGGTCAATCACTGCTACAAACTTCACACAAAATTGGATTGACTGATTGAAATATAATGATCTAACAAACTGCGAACAAGTTTTTTTACAGATAATTTGCAAATCGGCTCAAATTACCAACATGTTGAAAATCGGCAACATGCACAGGCCGCAGAGGCAATTTGACCGCCACCACACGCAATCCACGGGCCTTCTTACCATGAAATATCGGTGAAACAAGTTGCCAGGATTGGTGAAAATCGTTTGCCAACGGGGAATCGACGAGCTCAGTAGCCTGACTCTCTGAGTCGGGAATAGGAATCAAAGAGTTCCCGACTCGGAGAGTCAGGCTACAAAATAAAAAAGACCCCATGAAACTCATGGGGCCTTTCGGTCTCATCCTCATCGAACCAGCGATCGCTTATAACCCAGCGAAGGCTTGATCCAGAATCTTGTGCTGTTCGTTGTGATGACTCTTGTGCGAACCCGTCGCTGGGCTGGCTGATTCACCTCGGGCGATCACCGAGAACGGATAGCGTCCCAGCAATTGCTCGCCGAAGTGGATCCGCATGTACCACCAGGCACCCATGTTTTCCGGCTCTTCCTGGACCCAATGGACCGGCGTGCCCGCGGCGTAGGAAGAGAGAGCGGCTTCCAGATGTTCGGGACGCAACGGATAAAGTTGCTCGACGCGCAGGATTGCCACATCGTCGCGCTTCAGCTTTTCGCGTTCTGCCGCCAGTTCGTAGTAGATCTTGCCGCTGCACAACAAAATGCGCTTCGGCTTTTTCAAGCTGGGATGCTGATCGGGCAGAATCCGCTGGAAGGTCCCGGTCGCCAAGTCTGCCAATGTGGAAGAGGCTTCCGGCAGACGCAGTAAACTCTTCGGAGTCATCACGATCAACGGCTTGCGAATCGGACGCATCACCTGCCGACGTAAGGCGTGGAAGATTTGCGCCGGAGTCGTGGGTTGGATGACCTGAATGTTGTCCTCGGCACATTGTGCCAGGAATCGTTCGAGCCGGGCGCTGGAATGTTCCGGTCCCTGCCCTTCGTATCCATGTGGCAGCAACAAGACCAGGCTGCTTAGCCGCTTCCACTTCTCTTCGGCACTGACAATGAATTGATCGATGATCACCTGAGCCACGTTCACGAAGTCGCCGAACTGGGCTTCCCACAGGACCAGACCCGACGGGTAATCCAGGCTATAGCCATATTCGAATCCCATGACGCCGACTTCAGACAGTGGACTGTTGAAGATATCGACGGGCGCCTGATCGGGCGAGATATGCTTGAGACCGCAGTAGGTACTGCCGTTCTCAACGTCGTGCCAAATAGCTTGACGATGGCTGAATGTCCCACGACCGCAATCCTGACCGCTCAATCGCACATGTGTCTTGTCGACGGCCAGACTGCCATAAGCCAGTAATTCGGCGGCACCCCAGTTGAGAGGTTTCTTACCGTCAGCCATTTCCACTCGAGCATCCAGGACCATCGACTTCAAACGCGGATGAATATGGAAATCAGCCGGGACCTCCACCATCTTCTTCATCAGAGCGGACAATTGCTCAATCGGCACTCCAGTATCGACGTCCGGCGTATCCTTGTCAGCACCGCCGTGATAACCCTTCCATTGCCCACCCAGCGTATCTGAGTGCGGCTTGTAATCACTGGATGTACCGCGTTCCAGTTGCATTTCCATGTCGCGACGGGTCTCTTCGGCCACCCATTCCGCTTGATCCATCGTCACGCCACCCAGCGTGATCAGATGATCCAGATATGTCTCACGGACGCCGTCGCGCTGATCGATCAGCTTATAGGTCAACGGCTGAGTGAACCGTGGTTCGTCTTGTTCGTTGTGCCCGTGACGACGATAGCAGTACATGTCGATGATGACATCCCGCTTGAACTCACGGCGGAAGTCCATCGCCAGATTGACGACCTGTGCCACCGCTTCGGGATGTTCGCCGTTCACGTGGAAGATCGGAATCTGCAGCATCTTGCCGATGTCGGTGCAGTACTGGGTCGAACGCGCTTCGTCCGGACCAGTCGTAAACCCGATCTGGTTGTTAATAATGATGTGTAGCGAGCCGCCCGTTTCATAGCCCTTCAACTGGCTCAGATTGAGTGTCTCCTGAATGACACCTTCGCCGGCAAACGCGGCATCACCATGAATTTGCAGTGCCAAGACTCGTGAGTGATCAACGTCGCCCCCGCCATTCTGCTTGGCACGTGTGCGTCCCAAAGCCACCGGGTTGACGAACTCCAGATGGCTCGGATTGAAGCACATCGACAGATGCACTTTCTTCCCGGACATCGTCGTCCAGTCGCGGCTGTGTCCGAGGTGATACTTCACATCACCTCGTTGCTCGTACAAGTGGGGATCGAGGTCCGCGACTTCGCGGAAGATCTGCGATTTGTCCTTGGCGAGAATATTGGCCAGCACATTCAAACGACCACGGTGGGCCATCCCCATGACGATCTCGTCGACACCTTGATCGCCTGCCTTTTCGATCGCCATGTCCAGCAACGGAATCAGGCTCTCGGCTCCTTCCAATGAGAAGGTCTTTGCCGATTTGAATTTGGTTCGCAAAAAGTCTTCAAATGTGGAAGCGTCGGTCAACCGAGTTAAAATACGGAATTGAGCGGTCTGACTGAGTTGAATGCGATTCTCGGATTTCTCCATCCGGTTCTGCAGCCACTCTCGTTCGGCCACATTATCGATGTGCATGAACTGCACGCCGATGTAACGGCAATAGGTGTTCTGCAGTCGCTTCAGAACTTCGCCCAATGTGAGATTGTCGGCACCGCCCATACCCACTGTTGAATACCGTCGACCCATGTCGGCGTCGGTGAATCCGAAGTGCCTGGGATCAAGATGCTTTTCATCGCGCCAGGTCTCGCTGGTTGTGGCCCGTTCGCCCAACGGATTGACCTTGGCAAACAGGTGGCCCCGCATGCGGTAGTTGCGTACGAGCTGTGTCACCTTTTCCTGACGGACGGCGACTTCCATATCATGCGCGGCGGAACTGCCGTTCGTTCCAGCCTGGCCATTGCCATTGGACGAGTGACCGTTGCGTGCTCCGAAGAGCGACGGCGGCGCGAACGACGGACCGATCTGAGCAGTCGCCGTGGCACGGTCCCCATTCAGCATCTGGCCGAAGTAGGTTTGCCATTCCGGCGCAACAGATTGCGGATTCCGAACATAGTTGGAATACAAGTCTTCAATGAAGGCCAGATTCTCACAACCGGTAAGCATTGCTTCGTGCGACATGAGCGGGCGGGGGGTGCAGGGCCAGACATCAGACAGGGAACCGCGTCGCGCGAGGAACACTCCTCAGCCAGGCGCACGATCTCCCGTAGCCGTGATGCTTTTTGACAACTCTACCTCAAAAAACGCAGAGTCCGGAAATTTTATCGGCGGACACCGATCTTGCAAACTCGGAATCGAACTCAGGAAAGAGTTTCGCGGTGAACTTCGGATACTCCCCAGCCGCAGAAGATCTGACTGCGATCAATACGTAAGCCCCATGCCATCATTGACTTGCGTGATGCACGCCGATCCGCACTCAGTCCAGACGTGGCGTCTATCACAAAATCGGACGGAAATTGTGACAATTATGCAAGGTCTACCTTGAAATCCGTTTACGCAGGAAAGACACGTGACATCTCAGCCGTAGGATGGCCGCCCCGGCCGTCTTCTTTCCTCGAATGAGTGCGCAACGAGCTGTAGCAAAACGCGCCGAGTATTCTGGCCGCTTGCGGTACCGCCATCCCGAAGTCTTGGCAACTTCGGCTACATCACAACTAAACACCCACCTGCAAGCGCTGCTGGTGCTGCGTCAACGCGGCCTCGATAAAGCTCGCAAACAACGGGTGCGGAGCTGGCGGCTTCGACTTGAATTCCGGATGGTACTGCACCGCCAGGAACCACGGGTGGTCGGTAATCTCGATGATTTCTGCCAGGCCGCCATCGGGGCTGTAGCCCGTAGGACGCAAGCCCGCCGCTTCAAATTTCTGCCGGAACGCGGGATTGAATTCGTAACGGTGTCGATGCCGTTCCGAGATTTTGCTCGCATCGTAAATCTGAGCGGCCCGCGAATCGGGCGTCAGCAGGCAGTCTTGGGCCCCCAGCCGCATTGAGGCCCCCTTGTGGGTGACCTTTTTCTGTTCGTCCAGCAGGCAAATCACCGGGTGTTCGGTGTCGTTGCTGAATTCCGTGCTGTTCGCGTCGTGCAAGCCCAGAACATTGCGGGCAAATTCAATCACCGCACACTGCATCCCCAGGCAGATTCCGAAGAAGGGAATATCGTTCAACCGTGCATAGTTGATGGCCTCGATCTTGCCCTCGATACCCCGCATGCCGAAGCCGCCGGGGACCAGGATGCCATCTACACCACTGAGCAATGATTCCGGGGGCGTTTCCTGGAGATCCTCGGCTTCAATCCGTTTGACCAGCACTCGCGTGGAATGCGCCAAACCGGCGTGATCGAGCGACTCGTAGATCGACTTGTACGCGTCCTTGTGCTGCATGTATTTGCCGACCACGGCAATTGTGACTTCATGCTGAGGATTGCGGACCTTGTGCAAGAGTCCCGACCATTGGCTCAGATCGAGAGGGCCGGCTTTCAGCGCCATCTTCTCGATGATCAACGTGTCTAAACCATGTTCGACGAGACCCAACGGGACTTCGTAGATCGAGAATTCCTTATCGGGTTCTTCGATGACGGCCCGCGTCTCGATATTGCAGAACAGGGCGATCTTTTCGGCATTCGACCGACCAAGTTCCCGCTCGGTGCGGACGACGAGAATGTCCGGCTGAATACCGATCTCACGCAGTTGCTGGACGCTGTGCTGGGTCGGCTTGGTTTTCAGCTCACGAGCCGCCTTCAGATAAGGGGCCAATGTGAGGTGAATGAACAGGCAATTCTGCTTGCCGATCTGCAGGGGAATCTGGCGAATGGCTTCCAGAAAGGGCAAGCCTTCGATATCGCCCACGGTCCCGCCCAGCTCCGTGATTACCACATCGACATCATCGCCACGCAGGCTGAGTACGCACTCTTTGATCTCGTCGGTGATATGAGGAACAACTTGCACCGTGTTGCCCAGGTAATCGCCGCGGCGTTCCTTGTTGATCACATTCAGATAAATGCGACCGGTCGTGCAGTTCGAAGCCCGCGAGAGAGGCCCATTCGTGAACCGCTCGTAGTGCCCCAGATCGAGGTCGGTTTCCGAACCGTCTTCGAGAACATAGACCTCGCCGTGCTGATAGGGGCTCATCGTTCCCGGATCGACGTTGATATACGGATCCAGTTTTTGCATCCGGACCCGCAATCCGCGGCGTTCGAGAATCAACCCGATCGATGCGGCCGTGAGTCCCTTGCCCAGAGAACTGACCACGCCGCCCGTCACGAAGATGTGTTTGGTCATAAGTTATTTCAGTTAGGCCTGACGTGGGTAAATTGAGCATTGATACCACGGATTATACAAGCTCGAAGCGCCAGCGAGTGCATTCACAACCGTCCATAGTAGAATTCACTTGCTGGCGCTTCGAGCTTGTATCACTTCGTTCGGATCAGCTCCGTGCGCGCTGTCGCGCCACAAACGCAGCATAGTCTTCCGGAGTGTCGATGCCAACTGCGCGATGCTCAACAATTCCAACTTGGATGCAGGCTCCCGCTTCCAGTGCCCTAAGTTGTTCCAGTTTCTCAAGTT
This sequence comes from Planctomycetaceae bacterium, assembly GCA_028291605.1. Lineage (GTDB taxonomy): Bacteria > Planctomycetota > Planctomycetia > Planctomycetales > Planctomycetaceae > JAKFVC01. The sequence goes on from JAQGHS010000499.1 coordinate 9,656, forward strand.
GTTCCAGCCTGGAAGGAGGCAGTTGCGTCAGGCGCTGCAGGAAATCGCGTCGATATGCATAAACTCCCATGTGTAATAACCAGGGAGAATCGTCGGCTAACAGCTCATCCGGGTCGCGATCGCGAGCAAATGGAATGGGACACCGACTGAAGTACAGCGCACGTCCGTCAGCCGCGCAGACAACTTTCACACACGAATTGGCTTCCCATTCTGCACGAGATCGGATCGGAGTGGCCAGCGTGGCCATTTCGGCATCGGGATGATCCCGCAGCAGTTGAACCAGAAGATCGATATTCGCGGGATCGAGTTCCGGTTCATCCCCCTGGATGTTGACCAGAATGTCGGCGTCGGGACAGACGCGGCGAGCGACCTCCGCAATTCGATCGGTTCCGCTGGGATGTTCCCCCGTCAATTCGCAGCGTGCCCCGAATCCGCGGGCAACTTCCTGAATCTCGGCACTATCAGCAGCAATGATCAAATCCGAAAGCAGTCGAGCTCCTCTCGCCGCCTCCCAAGTGTATTGCAGCAGCGGACGCCCGGTCTCATTCAGCAGCAACTTCCGAGGCAACCGCGTCGACTGCAATCGCGCCGGAATAATGCCGTAAGTCGCCACGAAAGAGTCCTTAATGAAAGTCGTTGATCGCTCCGCGATCGAAACGCGCTCGCAGT
>JAQGHS010000511.1 GCA_028291605.1 Planctomycetaceae bacterium
GACCCTGGAGGGGTCGCAGCCGCCTTTTTGCTGCGACCCCTCCAGGGTCGAGGCTGACACACAAACTCAACCCCCGGGTATCGCGAGTACGCTCAACCCGGGGCTAATAGCTGCCACCCCTCCCGGGGTGAAGACCAGCTCATCCTGATCTGTAATCATGCCATGACTCCGCGATACATCACATTGGATTGAGGGCCTGGACCGCGCTATCGGACCTAAAGTTTAATCAAAAACAGCCCCTTCCACGGAATCCTAAAAATCTCTCCAAATTCCCAATTGACTGAATTTGGAAAAAAAACTAAAGTCCGCCCCGCACGTCGCCGAGGCGGGATGGTTTGGTGAGTTTTCGCTCTCCAAATCTTGTCAGATCCGACAAACCCCGCTGGTGAACCAGCAGTCGGGCCAGGAATCAACAATTCGTTTTCCTGGTCTGATGGCAACTGGTTGAAAACGTATCCCTTCACTCGTCACACTTCCATCCCCCTCCACATTTCCATCAGCCTCGCCCATCAACCGACTGCCAGACACTCGGCCTGTTCAGCGGGAAAGGATTCCACGATGAAACGCAGCCTTACACTCGGGATCAGTTTGTGTTTACTCGGATTACTTTCAGGATGCTGCTGCGGGCAGCGCTGCGGATTCGGACGTTGCGGCGGAGGTGGCTGTTCGACAGGCTATGCCCCGTCGTCATGCTCGCCGTGCGGTCAGCCGTTCGGCGGATTTGCTCCGCTGGGTGGCGGTTGTTCTTCCTGCGGTCCCGGCGGTGGTGGCTTCGGTGGCGCTGGCTTCGGTGGTGCTCCCGTTTATGGAACTCCGGGAACCGGAATCCCGTCCACCTATGTTGAACCTTACGGCTACGGCCAGGCATCGTTGTCCAACGGTACGACCACCATCGATACGGTTGGATTGCCACCGGCCAGCGGAATGCCGGCCACGGCTTATGGTCAGCCCCAATATGTGCAGTCGGCCAATGTACAACCGACTTACGGTCAACCTATGTTGGGTCAACCGGCCTCGTTCGGACAAGCACCAGTGACGGCCGCGTTGGTCAAGCCAGAGTCGCTGGCAACGTACTAATGGTCATCTCTGAACTCAGGACCAAATCAGCCGGCACGCGCTAGCGTCCGGTTCGACTGGTCAATGGGGTCGAATGTTGCCCCGAACCGTGGGCTAGCGCCCAGCGGCTGATTTTTGAACAGACATCTCAGGCATCCAAGGTCACCTCGACTTTGGATGCCTAAATTTGTATCTGAAGTTGCTGCTGCAACTGGATCGCGTGCAAGCGGCCGACGTGCCACATGTAGTTGGGACCATAGCCCGCCGTACGTGGCCATTTCGTCGCGGTCGCTGCCCGCAGATGTTCGAGCGCCTGCTTCGGATCTTTTTCGACATCGAAGTTCAACCCGATATAGAGCTCCGCATAGAATACGCGTTTTTCCCGCTCGTCATCATCGAGCTTGGCTTCGCGGATCTTTTTCAAGATCTCGTCGGCGGTGAGTTTCCCTGCAAACAGCTGATAGACGTCAGGGAAGGGCTCGCGGTCATCTTTTTTGTATTTCAGCAAACCCTCGCGCGCCTTGTCCCGGCCAAACGCCTTGACCTGAGAAAGGTAACGCCAGATCCCGTTTTCGCGGTCCACATCATCAAACGAATGATACAACTCAAATTGATCCGACGCAGCCTTAAACTTCCCCGCATAAAAGTCGGCAATGCCACGCCGCCAGTGCCCCGGGGCCTCAGTCTCATCGAGTTTTACCATTTGTTCGTAATCTGCGAGCGCCTTGTCGAAATCGCCGAGAAAGAAGTAGGCATCGCCCCGTTTGGAATACAAATCGAGTGACTTGGGAGTCGCCTCAATCTGGACCGTCAGTTTCTTGACGCGATCGGACTGAGTCGCGAGCAGTTCCACCTGATTTTCCTGCGTCCATGATGGAGCGATATCTTCAGCTCGCAACGGGGTGAGAAGACTCACTGAAATCAGGAGGAACGCCGTTGAAGTCAAGAAGAGCGCACGTCGTTGAGGGCAATGGGGACAGAAGTGGTTCATCTGAGATACCTCGGTTTCAGGGGGAATCTGGATGGTCTCGCATCATCGTACGTTTAAATGTTTTCGAGCGCGGAATCGCCCGATGATACCGCTCCAGCCTGTTTCCTGACATCAGCACGAGACTTGCCGCAGATTCGCGAGAGTTCATCTTGCTCCCATTGATCCCATGTTTTCTTTGTTGCCTTTGAACCCTTTGACTTCTTTGATCTCTTTGACTTTTTTGATCTCTTCGACTTCTTTGATCCCTTCGACTTCTTTGATCCCTTCACACAGACGGGCAGGAGTGCCCATCCTACGGACAAAGCCATGCCCGACTTCTCGCGCGCTCTTTGAACTCTTTGGTTCCTTCAACTCCGATATCGGCGACTGACAATCGACGCGTCTTCTCACCAAAAAAACGCGTGCAGTTCTGTTCGACCATTCATTCGCCGCCTGCTGCCGCAGTTCCTTCGAACCCTGACAAACAACGACGCACCTCTTTTATTGCAGAGATTCTCCGCACCACCAATTTGCGAAACTTCGCGGAAACAGGCGCTTTCGCGTCCCCTCGACCTTCCGAATTCCGCACGAATCCCAGAATTTTTGGCCATTCGCGAACAATCTGTGATGCCGTGTGCGCCCTCGAACTCGAATGGGCCAGACACCTCAATTGCGCCCCTCAATCGATGAAGGCGAACTCGTTCGTCATCAATAATGCGTGGGCGAACATGGTCCAGTTTTCTGGCGTCTCCTGGATCTTCTGATCGAGCCCGGTGAAGAATTCTTCTGCGAACTTGTGTTCGCCTTCGGATGGGCCGCGTGAGAGAACCAGCTCGTAGAGCTTGGTGACTTTCGTGGCAAAATCGGCGGCCCCGGCAACTTCGCGGCGCGCGATCAAATACTGTGCGCTTTCCAGGGCAAACGGATGGTTCATCATGAACAAGGCCTGCGGTGCCACGGTGGTAGTGTCGCGTTGGGGAGTCGTCGTGTCGGGACTCGGAAAGTCAAACGTGCGGAACAGGCTGGGTAGCGCCAGGCGATCTATCGAGGCATATACGGTGCGACGCGGGACGGCGGGGACAGCCAGCATGTTGATCGACGGACCTCCCAACTTCAAATCAAGGCGGCCGGATGTCGACAGCAACGCATCACGTAATGCTTCCAGGTCGAGTCGCTGCCGATTGAACTTCCATAAGAGTCGATTCTCGGAGTCGACCGCCTGGCACTCGGGCCGGTCGGCGGAGGCCTGCTGATAGGTGTTCGACAATACAATCTGACGATGCAGATTCTTGATCGACCAACCGTGTTCCATAAAACTGGCGGCTAATGCATCGAGCAACTCCGGGTGCGACGGGGGATCGCTCCGCACGCCAAAATCGCTGGGAGTACGTACCAGACCCGAACCGAAGTGATGCAGCCAGATGCGATTCACCAACACACGCGCGGTCAACGGATTACTGCGATCGACGATGGCCTGTGCGAGCTCCAATCGTCCGCTCCCGGCGTGGAACGGTTGCCGTTGAGGGCCCGAAATGATCTGCAGATACTGCCGCGGAACGGCGTCGCCTTGATTGATCGCGCTTCCTCGCTTGAAGATCCGCGGCTCGACAGGCACTGGAGAATCCTCCAGCGTCATCGCGCGCGGTGGAGCGGCTGGGCCCGCTGAGCGGAAGGTCTCGATCGCCTTCCGTAACTCGCGGAAGACATTCTGCGAAGCCCGATCCGGCAAGAGTTCCAAATCCCCGATGACATTGGTCGGAACGTTGGTGGGCGAATTCGCGGCATGAAAGACTCGCCGTAAATCTTCCTTGTCGGCATCAGGGAGGCCGGACGGTGCGGGTTGACTGGCGGCTGTCGCCTGTTGAACCAGACCTTGCCATTCTTTCTCGACGCCATTCAAGAGCTCTGAATAAATGGCTGCGACATCGGCCAGCTTCTGGGGTGGCTTGTCTTGCAACGCTTTGATGACCAACGGATTCACGGCCAGCGCGGGATTCGGTTCGGCCGCAAATGTGGCGATGAGGGCGGTCGCCTGAGCCGCGAATTCTGCTTCCGGCAATTGACCGCACGCGGTCCAGACGGCGAGGACCCGATGATGAGACTTCGATCCTTCTTCCAAGTAGCTCTGCCAACGGCGGAGCATCTTCGGATTCAGATCACCCCCATCCGCGACCAGCATAAAGTCATCCGTACGAGGTTGATCCCGGGTCGCGTGGGCCGTCAACATATACTCGGCGACACGGGTTTTCGTCCCCTCGATCACGGCACCTTGCTTGGTCTGAACGAACTCTTTCAACTTGGTCTCGCGAGCCCGCAGTTCGGCTTCGAACTTGCGATACTCGTCGGTGTCGGGTGCGGGGTCATAGAGCGGCGGCACGATCGGCTCGGAAGAACTCGCAAAGATTCCATAGAGCGAGTAGTAATCGGCGGTCGGTAGCGCATCAAACTTGTGATCATGACAGCGAGCACAACTGACGGTCAGTCCCTGGAGACCACGTGTGACGACATCGATCCGATCGTCGATGATGTCGTGCGGATTGTTCATGAATCGCCCACCCAGGGTGAGAAATCCCAGTCCCCGCAGCGCGCGCCGCTGATCTCCCAACGGCAGGCGGTCGGCCGCTAACTGTTCAAGCAAGAAACGATCGTAGGGCACATCCTGATTGAATGCCTCAATGACATAATCGCGATAGGTCCAGGCCCAGGGAAAGGCGCCGTCCTCAAAGAAGACGTAGCCTTTAGTATCGGAATAACGAGCCACATCGAGCCAATAGCGTCCCCATCGTTCACCGTATTGAGGTGCAGCGAGCAACCGTTCGACCACCCGCGCATAGGCATCAGGAGCCGTATCAGCCTCGAAAGCTTGGACTTCGGCATAGGTCGGGGGCAACCCGGTCAAATCAAATGTGATACGCCGGAACAGGGTGCGTTTATCGGCAGCAGGCGCGGGAGCAAGCCCCTGAGCCTCTAGCTTGGCCAGGATGAAGGAATCCACTGGTGTGCTGACCCAGGCCGCATTTTTCAATGCCGGCAGCGGCGGCTGTCGGACCGGTTGAAAGGCCCAGTGCTCACGACGCGCTCGTTCAAAGCCCGCCGGCGAGGTTGGCGTGACGATGACTTCTGCCTTGCCCGGCCAGACTGCGCCCTGCTTGACCCATGTCGTCAGTGAAGCAATTTGAGCCTCTGCTAGCGGCTTATCGGGAGGCATCTCATAGTCGCCAGTCCGCAGGACGGCTGAAATCAGCAGGCTTTTGTCAGCATCACCCGGAACCAACGCCGGGCCGTGCTCGCCACCTTTCAGAGCCCCCTCCAGCGAGTCCAGCCGCAAATCCGCTTGTTGCTTTTTCGCGCCGTGGCACTGCTGGCAATGCTCAACGAGGATCGGTCTCACCTTCTCTTCGAAGAACTTGACCCGCGAATCATCTGCGGGAATGACATCAGCAGCCTGTAAGGCCGCAGCCATGCCAAACCAGAGACATCCGACAATCAATGTTCGCAGCATTCGGAGATTCCTCGCAGGTCGATTGTCAGCAGTCTTGTAGCCTGACTCTCCGAATCGGGTATTCTTCGTTTGAAGCACCCGACTCCGAGAGTCAGGCTACAGGTTTGGCAGGAGCAATCCGAGTTTGACTCTCGATCGCCATCTTAGCAGCAATGACTTATAGTTAGCGACGAAATATCAGCATCCGAAAACCCGATTGTCGACAATCCGCCCCTTTCCTGAATTGTAATCAGCGTCCCCCACCGCTCACAATGCACGAACGAATTTGGCCAAAAATCCTTCGCTCTCGCGTTGCCGCTCACCTGGAGAAGGAACTCACGAATGTCTGCCGTTGAGTCTGCAAATTCCGTCAAATCTCCATCGTCATTCGGCCGTTACTGGCTGGTTGCGGCTGTCCTCCCATTGCTGGCCGGGTGCCCGCAGTCTCCGCCCGCAGCAGCACCCTCCACAAAGTCTCCAGCGGCTTCGTCAAACAGCGAATCGCAACCCAAACCGCTTGCAGAAATGCCGGATGAATCGGACAAAGTCCCTGCTGGACGAGTCGAACTGCAAGTCGTCGATCTGAAGGGTTACGAAAACGCGGTCGCGCGGCAACTGGGCAAAGTCGTCCTGGTCGATTTCTGGGCCACCTGGTGTGCCCCCTGCCGCCAACAGTTTCCGCATGCGATTCAACTTCAAACCAAATTTCAGGATCAGGGACTGACCGTGATGTCCGTCAGCGTTGACCAAATGGACGCCGGCGAAAATCTCGACGAACTGAAAGCCCGAGTCCTCGACTTCTTAAAAGGCCAGAAGGCGACCATTCCCAACTTGCTGGTCCCGGTGACCGACCTGGCTGCGGGTGATCCCGGTGCGATCGATGTGATTGCCTCGCGCTTCGACATTGACGGCGGCGCAATCCCGCACTTTAAGCTCTATGACCGCAAAGGAACTCTGCATCGCAAGTTCGTTGTCGACCTGGAAACAGGCGAAAGTTTTGCCCCCAAAGACATCGATGCGGCGATTGAAAAACTGTTGGCTGAATAAAGCGAGGCGCCAGCCGAGCCTGTAGCCTGACTCTCCGAGTCGGGTATCTTCGTACTTGTCCCGCCGACGCGAGCAGCGTCGGCCACGACGGCTATTCCGCTTCGGCCCACACTCGCGCCGAACCGTCATCGTCGATTTCGACATGAATGACGTTCGGGCAGCAGCAGACCGGGCAGTCCTCGACGTATTCCTGGCTCTCGCCCCCTGATGGGTCGACCGGAACTACGATCTCTTCGCCGCAGGAATCGCAAATGTAGGTGGCTTCGTCTCTCATGCCTGCATTATATGCGCGCCTGTCAAAACGTGGCACCCAAGTTCTGTGGTGTGGATCTTGGTAACAAAAATGGAGGCGATTAACAGAGCTATCCTCATCCACCGGAATTAGACGATAATCTGGGGTACCAAGCCCGCCGATCTCCCCCGCCGGCCGCGAAACACGGATGTTTAAGAGGCCTTTTCCGATGCGATTTTACGCTCTAACCTGCTGTCTGTTCGCGTGTTGGACCCTCGGATGTGCCTCCGGGAGTTATCAATACGGGCAAGGCTGGCGGTCGAGAACTTCGAACCTGGCAAAATCGACCGATTCCACAGACCACGGAGCAGTGGTCGTTGAGGCCGGCCAGCCGCGACCGATCATCGACGGTGTCGGATGGGTCTTAGGAATCCCCAGCAAGCTCATTCTGTGGGATCGACGCGTCGACAACCACAATGTGTCGCCTGCGACTCAAGCGGCAATCGTCGAATATCTCGATCAGAACGACCTGCAGGATGTCTGCGTGCGAGTCAATCAGTATGCCCCCCTGGAAGAATGGAAACGACTGCGGGAGAATCGCCAGGTCAGTGCGGGATGGCGGTACACGGCAGGGCTGTTGAGCCTCGCGGGCTATACAGTCCTCCCCGGCCGTCTGTTTGGCGGCGACCGCTACAATCCTTATACAAATAGTGTTTACGTCTACTCGGACATCCCCGCGCTGGCAATGGTCGGCGGCGGGTATGCCAAGGACATTCACAACCGCGAATATCCCGGGACCTATGCCGTCGTTAATGAATTGCCGGTGGTTTCGATGTGGCACGAGACGATCGCCACAAACGATGTCTTGAGCTACCTGCAGCAGCAGGAGAGTCTCTCGGAATTGCAAGCGGGCTACAAGATTCTGCATCCGTACTATGGATCACAGGTCGGCGGGGCGGCCCAAAACCTGATCGGCGTCGGGCCAGTCTTCCAGGTTGCCGGTGCCGTCGTCGGCCATGTCACCGGCAGGGCCGAAGGGGATCGCATCGCCAAACTGAGCGAACAGTCTGCTGCGGAAGCCGCACAACAGGCCCGCAAGGGGCAGCCGGAGTCAAAGACACTCACGGCATCCAAACCCGCCACGGAATCAACCGCCGCAGAGGAATCGCCAATCGTCAGGACGGCAGCAGAAGCGGTTGATTCTGAGTGACTCTGAATTAAGAACGCTCATCAAATCCTGAAACTTGTAGGTCATCGTCAATTGACCGAGTGCAGAAATCTTTTTTTGAACCACGAATGATCCGAATCACACGAATTTGGAAGAACGGGATCGTCTCGTGAACGGACGGCAATTTTTTCGAATGCAGTTTTAGAAATTCAGATTCGTGTCATTTGTGTAATTCGTGGTTCAAACTCTGATGATCAGCCCGATGTCTTGTTCGCCATCATAAGTAAGATCCCTTCGCAGCACGTTTCAGGTGGCAGGACCGCCTCCCTCGCACTCTCGACTTTGAACCACCGAAAGTTGACAACACCCCACAACTTCACAGAGAATCATCTGCCGTCGTTCGACTTCAGCAGGCGAAAACCTTGATCTGCCGCTCTGGTGGGGATGTGTGCCTATGTTCGGCTGGTTTCGTCCCACATGCCCCGTCGATCCGTGTGCCAAAGCGTGGATCGAACAACGTCTCGACTGGCTGGGGGACCAATTTGGCGTCGACGTTTTCTCACGTCGGGCCCTCATTCTCCCGGAAGAGGATTTCTTCCCCGACAAGTACGACAAGTCACCCGAATCGGTACGTGCTCTGCTGGATCGCGTCTGCCTCTATATGGACGCCGATCCCGATCTGGTCCGGTTGGAGTTGTTTACGGACAAGGGGAACATCTGGCTGGTCAATGACCAGGGAAAACCGATTTCGCGTGCGGCCGGCCTCTACGAAGAAGGCGGCGATCAAACGGTGATTCATCTCGAGACGTCGCAGCTCGAAGATCCCATGACGCTGGTCGGCACGATCGCCCACGAGCTGGCTCATCTGCGACTCCTCGGCGAACAGCGAGTCGATCCCGAGATCTTCGACAACGAGCTCCTGACGGATCTCACGGTGGTCTTTCACGGCCTGGGAATCTTTCTCGCGAATGTGCCACGGGCTTGGGAGAGTGACTTCACCCATTGGCCGGGGACTCAGATCCGCAAGCCGGAATACATGACCTATCCGATGTACGGCTATGCCCTGGCTCACGCCGCGTGGTTTCGCAACGAACGCAAACCGAGTTGGATGAAATACCTGCGGCTCGATGCACGCAGTGCCTTTAAGCAAGGACTGCAATATCTGTGGGAAACGCGAGATTCGCGGTTTCGACCGCAGCGTGCGCGGTAGAACCATTGTCAGTTCGAAATGACGGTCCAAATCGAAGAGTCGTCGGTTCCAACTTTGGATGATTTATCATGTCAGACGATTCTGACCATTTCGCTGTCACCGATTCCTCGGATGATTTTGAAGGAATATATCGACGAATGGCAGCCCTGGCTAAGGACTTTACCGAGTCCTTCTTGAAGCCAGACCCCGTCACTTACATCCGGGGAATTCTCCAACAAGAATCGGCTCTTGCTGATTTGCGAAGACATTTACAACTCTCTGCGCTGACACACATCGATCTCTCCAAGGTCACTCAGTTCGCCCCAAAATTCGACACGCAGCAAGGGCAGCCAGTGACCCTGCCGCAGCTTCCGAGCGATGTTGCAGACTTGCTTATAGAATATGGGGTCAGCATTCAGAACTCGCCCGGGCTGATGACAGCCTTCCTGTCAAACGAAGCCTTCATGGCGACAGCCGTCTACAACAGCGGTGGCCGAGTCTTCGTTGACGCACATTTCTCGAAAAGCGGCTCAATGATTTGCCAACATTCAGTCTCTGAAGACACCGCCTCCGCAGACGAGTGGAAAGAACGAACTGTTCTTGAATTTGCCGTATTAATTGCGTCGAAGCGGTGGGCGTTGGAGTATTGAGAACGCTTTAAGTCGGCATATTCACTTGAAAATCGCTTTGATTCGGGTGCTACTGAAGGAACATGTCAGCGGTGAATGAGATCTCAGAGAGAAGCCCTACCGTGAACTCCAGATATTCACATGCTCGTCGGCTAGTCTGGGCGATGGTGCTGCTCGCCGTCCTTGTAGTTTATAAGCGACCGCCGACGGCTTTACCCGAGGACATCCTGTCCCTGATCAACAATGCCGAATCAATTGAACTGTATTCCTTGGATGCCTACACGCGTGACAAAGACCTTGAGAAGTTCAACGCGCGGGAAATGACGGCGACGAAATTCCACGGACAGACGATTTATGGAAGTCGCCGGTTCACGGACGAGGATCATAAATCCCGAATTCGAAAAGCCATCATTGATTCAGCCCCAGTGATCGAGAACCCGTTTGCTGCCGCCTGCTTTTGGCCTCGTCACGGCGTACGGTTCACGGCTGGCGACAAGCACCTCGATCTGGTGATCTGCTTTCAATGCGTCAATATGCAGATCTATAGTCCTCAAAGAGAGGACTCGATACAGGTGACTTCAGCAGGAAAATCTGTGCTGAATAGAATTCTCAATGCGGAGGGAATTCCTATCGAGCCGGAAAGGTAAGCATCTGGTGGTAACACGAGCATTCTGAACGAAACAGCCCTTTTAAGAAAATGAGCCGTGCGACAAATCACCAATACGAATGGTGATCCCTCCAACGGATGTCTCTAAATCCAGAACTGAATTGAACTCGCAGCAAATTGCATCGAATGGGACCGAGTATGTGGAATCAATGGAAAAGCGTGCTGATTGTCAGCATGGTTGGTGAATGCCTGACGATTGCGGCGGCCATTATCGCAATTTGTCGTGGACTGTCGCTGATCTTTCTGTTCTTCACGCTGGTTCTGCCGGTGTTATTGGCGTTCGATGCGCTGCTTTATTTTGTCCTACTCAAGCTGCGTCCCCCAGACGCGGAACGGAAACTGGTCATGTTTGCGCCGTACTGGGCATGGGGGATCAAGCGTGAAAATATCGAGCGGTTTGTATCAGGACACACATCATTCCGATCACATTGGATTGGTTCTTGTGTCTTCACAATTGCATTCGGTGTTTTTTGCCTCATCGGGGCGTTGACGATGAATGCAAATCCTCGGTGAAGGTGAGAAATCAAACCGCACCGGAATGGATACTCATTCGGCCAACCGGCAACTTGAAAAGCAAATCATCCAGGCTGCTCAGCCGCACGGGTTTCGTCAGGTGCAGATTAAATCCCGCTTCGCGGGCGAGTCGCAAATCGTCCGGTTGTCCGTAACCAGTCAGAGCCACCAGGAATGTTTCTTCCAGATCTTCATCCTCGCGGAGCTTGCGTGCCACTTCGTAGCCGCTGATTCCCGGCATCCCGATGTCCAGAAACACGACGTCGGGCCGACGCGCACGAATCCATTCGAGAGCGGTGAAGCCGTCGCCCAACGCGGTAGCGTCCCAGCGCCTTGATCGGAGCAGTTTGGCCAGCATCTCGGCCGTTTCCAAATCGTCGTCGACAATCAGCACTCGGTGAGCGGGTACCGGCCGGGAATGCTCGCTGGTTTGTTCCGAATGATCGGATCTTCGGTCTTGATAGGGTGCGTGCAACATCGGCAGCGTCACGACGAATTCGCTTCCTTTCCCAACCCCCTCACTGTGGGCCACCACAGTTCCACCGTGCAGGTCGACGAATCGCTTCACCAAGGTCAGTCCGATCCCGAGTCCGCCACACGACCGACCGAGCGTGTCGTCCACCTGGCAAAACATCTCGAAGATTTTTTCCAACATATGTGCCGGAATACCCGGTCCATTGTCTCGGAATTTGAAAACGACCTTGTCGTCATCCCGAGAGACGTGGATCGAAATCTCTCCATTCTGGCCGGTGTACTTGGCCGAGTTATTCAAGATATTCGAAAAAACCTGCGTCAGGCGGGCCACATCGCCGTTAATGAAGAGCGGTTCATCGGGCAACGTGACAGTCAATCGTTGACGAAGGTCCGTCATCAACGGTTGGACGGTCTCCACGGCTGCGTTGATCAAGAATGCGGCGTCCACCGGCTGCGGCAAAAGTGTGATTTGTCCTCGAGTAATACGGGACACGTCCAACAGGTCGTCGATGAGACGAGACATCTGCCGAACCTGGCGTTCCATAATATGCCAGATGTGCCTCACCTCGTCGGGATCGTTTCGCACAGCAGGCCAGAGCTGCACGGCGTTGCTGATCGACGCCAGCGGATTTCGTAATTCGTGCGCCAGAGTTGCCAAGAACTGATCTTTGCAGGAGTCGGCGTTCTTCAGCGCGTGCTCGATCTCAATGCGGTCCTGGATATCAGTGTTCGTTCCGAACCAACATTCGACTTCTCCGCGCGCGTTCTTGACCGGCACTGCGCGGACAATATTCCAACGCATTTCTCCGTCCTTGCGGCGTAAACGGATCGTCTGCTCCCACTCGTTGCCGGCCTTGACCGCACGGTTCCAACTCTCGCAGATTTCGGGAAGTTCTTCGGGGTCGCGTAGAGCTTGCCAGCCGAACCCCTTAACTCTTTCGAATGTGGTACCCGTATAGTCATACCAGCGCTTGTTGAACCAGAATCGTTCGCCGTCAGGTCGAGCCATCCACACCAATTGGGGAATCGAATCGGCAAGTGTCCGGAATTGCGACTCTGTTTCGCGTCGACGCGAGGCATGCAACGCTTCACAAAGCAAGCTGATTGTCGTGCCGACGATGACAAAAATCCCGGCATTCAGTCCGTCCGCCAGAGCCTGGATTTGCAGTTGGTTTGGTGGCGGGATGATGAAATAGATCCCGAGCAGGACACTCAGCACTGTCGCGCAGAGTCCCGGAAGTAGTCCTCCCCACCAAGCGGCAGCAGTCACCGCGAGAACAAATGGCAACAGCTCAGCTTGGCGTTCGAGTACATCGCTCAAGGCCAGGCGACACACCAGTACCAGCAGCGATGCGACCACCGCGATGACATACCCGAGGAGTTTCTGAATGCGATCCATGTCCGCAATCCTTTAGAGAGCCTCGTCGCGAGTTCAGTCCAGTTGGTGCCATCTTCATCCGATTTTAGCAGTGAGTATATTGGGAACGCCTACATCTAACGGAGGTGTAACGATTCCGCAAAGCGTGCGGATTCAAGAGCACACCTGCGTCACGAGCACGAAAAGCGGTGGCGAAAGGTACCAAGTCGACAAGAATCTGATTCTTCGTCAAGCTTTGGAATCAGAGAGCCAGTGGCCCTAGCGTTTGGTTTTTCGGCGAGAATTGGCTGGCTTTGGTCGAGCGTTTTTCAATTCTTGACGCCGCTCTTTGCCCGCTGCCAAAACTCCGTAAACCCAGAATGGAGCCACGATTAATGTCGCCAGTAGCCCCAGGTTCTGCCCCAGTTTGGCAGCTTGCTGGTTTGGGGAACCAGCAGGGGCCGGTTGGACCGGGCCGATGAGGGCCGCTCCCACGAATGTCATGATCGTCAGCGTGAGCGCGGTCACGATCAGGGGGAGTTTGAAATGTCGCCAGTAAGTCTTCACGATGACGCCGTCGCAGTACCTGTTTTCCAGAGAGCCAGGTTGCGGCTGTAGACCACCAACCCGCCGATTTGCCCTACGACGAAGATCGGATCCTGCCGCCAGCAGGCATAGGCCAGCATCAAACACCCGCCGATGCAACTCAGGGTCCAAAACTCCCGCGGTACGACCGACTGGCCAGCGCGTTCGGAGGCCAACCATTGGACGATCATCCGTCCGGCAAACAGCACTTGAGCTAGCACGCCGATCGTCAGCCAGAATACTTGATGAGTCACGGTCGATCCTTCCATCCTTGGATAGGCAACGAATTTAGGAATAGGCAGCGAATTAAAGGAAACAGCGAATTGCTGATATTCCCTCATTTTTGAATCTATTCGCGGCCTCTTTTAATTCGCTGCCATCGTTCGGGGCCAAACCCTAACCCGCTTGTAAAGCACTTGCGAGAACCGGTCAAGACCGGGGCGATTCGTACAACTTCGCAAACACCTGCCGGTAGACCGCTTGTTCACTCGGAAATAATGCTGCGAACTGCGATTGATCGGCGGCTCCGTGCTGGAAGCGGCGTTTCGGAAAGGTGGGCATCGCCAACCCGGTGACTGCCAGGACTCCGCGACGCACGATCTCGCCCTTCAATGCGTAGAGCTTCTCGTGATCCCAATTCGTCAGTTCGATGAAGGGAATTCCTTCCGCCACGTCGATCACGTTGGGTAACGCATACGGGCTGAAACCGTGAAAACCACAGGCTCGGGCTGGGGCATAGGTCCGCACATGCCCACGGCTTTGGCCCCCCGAATACGTCAGCGAGTGTTTCATGGTGTTCACGCCCCAACCCTCCTGATAGAGCATCAGATTGTTGAGCACGCTGCGGATGGTCAATTCGGGATTCTCTTCAATCGGATAATCCTTCAGATTCTCATCGCCACCGTCGCCGTCAATGAGATACTTCCACTCAGGGTAGGCCTGGCGGATGCCTCGACAGAGTGCCAAGGCCATGGCCGCAGACTGCACATCTAAGGGCTTGTAGTCTTCCAGCACGCGGATGACCTCGGAAACATCCAGTGCTGAACTGGGGACATCGATCGTCTCTAGAAAAATTTCCAGATCGAGTTGCCCCAGAAAGTCCCGAGCCTGTTCGGCATCGGCGCCTTGGCCATCTACAGTCAGTGTGAATGCCTTGAGGCGTGACGGAGATTCCCCCCGCTTCAGAAGCGCGTCATACAATGCCAGAAAGACAGATCCGCTGTCAATTCCCCCGGAAAACAACACTCCCAGCGGTTCCTGCGGACCAATCACATCCAACCAGCGATGAATTTCTTGTGACAATGCACCGATATATTCACGCCCAATCGCATCGAGATCCGTCGACAAGCGATTGCGGGTCGGATTGAAAAACCGAGTCAACGTAGGATTCGGATCGGGACAGCCGAGCAGAGCGATTTCCATCAAATGATGTGCAGGGACCATCCGCGTATACGACGGATAAAATTGGTTACTCAAGCGTTCGCTGTCGAGGTATTCGCGAATGGTATCGATCCGTTCGGCGACAACCAGCGACGGGCCGGCGTGGCGTTTGGCAATAAAATACCGCAACGGCCGGCCCAGCGACCGGGCCATGCGGATGATTTTGCCGCGTTTCTGCACGATGGCGAACTGACCGTCGATTTTCCGCACCCGGTCGGGATCGCCCGACGCCACGCAGTCATCTGCTTCAACCGGGGTCATATTCAAGATGACGTTCGCGGAGGGATCAGTCAGATCCACGAGACGCTCAATCAGTTCAATATGCTGCATGGGGCGGACTTTCGTGCTGAGGCGATAGGATGTCGATGTGTTTTACCGGATGACGGCAGTTGCCTCCACTGTGGCCCGACTGGCAAGATCCCAGTTACAACATGAAGTGATGACAGTATCTGATTGACGTCGTGGGGGCTGCTGAGTAGATTTAAGACAAAGCATGCCAGCACACTCGCGAGCCCGAAAAACCTTGTCGCAATTGACGACCGGTCGCCAAAGCTGGGGCGATGCGACAGACCGTCAAACCGGGCGATCATCAAAAAAAATCCCTTGAAATGTCTTTTTCCAATTTCGCTGGTCGATCCGGCGTATAGAATTTTAAGAGCGGCTCGCTTTTTTGCATGATCGCGATTTTCGGCCGTAAGGATGCGAATCAATGTTAGGCGAACTCATTCCAACGGGTGGTGGCGATCCCATCCCCCTGTTGAAAAGCAAGCTCCTGATCGGCCGTCGGGATGAGTGCGACATCACACTGCGATTTCCCAATGTTTCATCGCACCATTGCGAGTTGGAGTTGATTGACGGTTACTGGCAGATCCGCGATTTGAACAGCAGCAACGGCATCAAGGTGAATGGGACCCGGTGTCCTCAAAACTGGTTGCTGCCCGGTGACGAAGTCTCCATCGCCAAGCATAAGTTTGAGGTCAAATACACCGCGGTCGGCCCCGCACCAACTCCGATGGATGCGTTCGACCCTGCCGTGTCGTTGATGGAAAAGGCTGGAATGGCCGGTAGACCGAATCCGGAAGGTGGCGAGGATATTTCCATGAGCCTCATGGAAAAAGCAGGCTTGGAACGCCGTCCGCCAGCCAGCAAACGTCCTCCCTCCACCAAGCCGGCCCCGCCCCCTGCCGCGGCCGGCCCCGCGAAAAAGAAGCCCGAATCCGACGAGTCGATCGCCTTAAAATGGCTGGAATCTGACGACTAGTGGGTGGGGCGGAATGAATCTCCACGACGACGCGCAACTGATTTTTGATGAATCGTCTGGACGGCTGCGCTCCGAGCGACCAGAATAATGGATTATCGAGTCACAGATTCTCGGTGGTCGCCTGCAGGGGAGCGCTCTCATGGATCAGATTTCACGCCGCGGATTTACTCAGCAAGCCCTGGGTTCACTGTTGACCTTCACGTTGCTCGACACGCTGTTGCAACGTGATGCGTTTGCGGAATCCGTCAAACCGATCACGGTCAAGTGGCTGGCGGACGTTAATCAGATGGGCAACGATCTCAAGGATCAGAAGGTCAAGCAGCTTGAATGGCAGAAGAAGGTTAAAGAGCTGTTTTCTCAGGTCGACCTGCCGGATCTCTTGCGACTGGTGGACTTCGACAAGTTGACGCAGAAGATCGATATCCCCGATCACGGAGCGAAAAGCCTGTCATTCTCGTTCCAGCAGATTGAAGGGGTGCCGACGAAACTGGTATTCGGGAAGCAGATCTTCGCCCTCAGCAAAGGACGATCGGTCGTGCCACATGGCCATAACAATATGGCCACAGCATTCCTGATCCTGAAAGGTGATTTCCAAGGCAGGCACTACGATCGCCTGGAAGACCTCGATGAGCACATGATCATTCGGCCGACGATCGACAATAAGTTCGGACCGGGTGGTTGCTCGACCGTGTCCGACTTCAAAGATAACGTCCATTGGTTCCAGGCGCTCTCGGAGCCCGCTTACATCTTCAATATCCATGTCAACAACATTGATCCGAAGGCCAAGGAAGCCACCGGGCGCGTTTATCTCGATCCGAACGGCGAAAAGCTATCGGACGGACGGATTAAAGCCCGACTGATTGACTATGGCGAAGCAAACAAGCTGTATGGCTGAGAATTCAGGATAGCTCGGCTGACTTGTTGGGAAATGTCGATTATGCAAATTGATTCTCATCGACGATTGAGGAATCGCTCTTGGAATGCAGTGCGCCACGCAGGCCTGTTTGCCTGCGTGATCGCTTGCGGTGTTTTAATTGCCGGTGAGCCTCTTGCACAACTTGTCTCAGGTCGCGCCGTGGGCGAGCGAGTGCCGCAGTTTTTCGTGCGAGCTGTCACTGGTCCGTTGATGAATAAGTCCGTGTGCTACGTCTGCCGCAACGGCGATCGCCCCGTCGTCATGGTCTTGATGCGCGATGTTGTGGATGGCGTTCCAGCCCTTTTAAAAGAGATTGATCGGTGCGTCGACCAACATCGGGCCGTGGGGCTGCGTGGTTTTGGGGTCTTACTCACTGAGAATCAGCGGACCGCAATTTCCAAATTGCAAACCCTGTCATTCGACAATCAGTTAAGCCTGCCGCTGACCGTGGCGTCCACACAACTTGATGCCCCCTCTAGCCAGAACCTGCACCCTGATGCCGCCGTGACTGTCGTGCTCTATCACGATCAAACCGTGATCACGACTCATGCCTTTCGCGACACGGAATTGACGAGCGAACGAATCTCGCAATTGATGTCGAGCGTTAAAGAACTGGCCGCGAAGGGGCATTAAAAGAGTGTCGTTGAACGCTCCGCGTTCAAACGCGCTCGCAGTAGAGACTCCCGCATTCGAACTGAGTTTCGAAACCGAGTGAGCCTGCGATAGAATGCTCAGCCCATCAGCCGGCACGCGCTAGCGTCCGGTTCTTTCGTAGGATAGGCATCCGCGCCGATTGTGATTGCAAGCTAATAGAGAGGACCTCGCGTGACGTCTCACGTCCATGTGCATTTGCTTCCGAAGTTATTCGAGCCAGAAAGCCTGCAGGGAGGCGTGGCTGTCGTCATTGATGTCCTGCGTGCTTCCACCACGATTATTCATGCTTTGGCCGCGCAGGCTCCAAGAGTGATTCCCTGTGGCGAAATAGAGATTGCCCGGTCAGTCGCGCAAGAACTGCCGCCCGGTACGGCCCTCCTGGGTGGCGAACGGCACGGCGAGCGAATCACGGGCTTCGACTTGGATAACTCGCCGCTCAAGTACGTGCCCGAGGTGATGTCGGGCAAGACGCTAGTCTTTACCACAACCAATGGGACTCGGGCCTTGGAACGTTGCCGGCGGTCGGCGCGGGTCGTGGTTGGTGCATTCGTCAATCGACGGGCCATCGTGGAAACTCTGGTGGCGGACGGACGGCCAGTCCACCTGATCTGCGCGGGAACGGACGGATATATCACCGCCGAAGATGTGCTGTTTGCTGGCTCGATCGCTGACGCGGTGCGGACAAGGCGTGCCGATCAGTCGAACCCCGATGACGAAACTCAACTCGCCCTTTCTCTATGGCAGACCGCAAGCGAGGATCCGGCAAAGATTCGCCAGTGCTTGCGCGATAGCCGTGGCGGCCTCAATCTGCTGGAACTGGGATTCGATCATGATATCGATCGATCGGCCACGTGTGACATGTTCGATCTCGTGCCGGAATATGATCTCGCGACGAATGTGATTACGGCACATTGACGATGGACTCTTCGTCGTAGGATGGGCACTCCTGCCCGTCTCCTTTTTGATTGCGAGTTTGGTTTCCAGACGAAGGTCGCGGATTACCGCGAAGACGGGCAAGAGTGCCCATCCTACCAGTTTTTCTATCAGGTGCTCTCGATGACCGAAACGATCCTGCATGAAATCCAGCAGTTGCGAGCCGACATCGAACGGCACAATCGCCTTTATTATCTGGATGCGAAGCCCGAGGTCAGTGATCTGGAATACGATCGACTGCTGAAACGACTGCAGCAACTGGAACAGGAACATCCTCAATACGACGACCCCAGCAGCCCCAGTCATAAGGTGGGTGGCGAACCGATTGCGGGCTTCGTGACCGTGCCACATCGCTTGCCCATGTTGTCGATCGACAATGTTTACGATGAGGCCGAACTCGCCGAGTTCGACACCCGAATCCGCAAATTGCTCGACCCATCTGAGTCGATCGAATACGTCACCGAGTACAAGATCGATGGCGTGGCCCTCTCGCTGGTTTATGAGAACGGTCTGCTGGTCCAGGGATTGACTCGCGGTGACGGGCGCCAGGGAGACGACATTACACACAACGCGAAGACGATTCGCGGAGTTCCCCTGCATCTGCGAGGCAGTTCGGATCAGCCCATTCCCCCCTATCTCGAAGTGCGGGGCGAGGCCTACATCAGCAATTCCGACTTCGCGCATTTGAGGGCAGCGCAGCTGGCGGCGGGCGAACAGCCGTTTGCCAATTCACGCAACGCGGCCGCTGGGGCCTTGAAGCTGCTTGATCCCAAGCAGAGTAAAGCACGCAAAATCCGCTTTTTTGCGCATAGCGTTGGATATTGCGAAGGGATTGAGCTGCCGACGCATATGGCCTTCCTGGAAGCGGTGAATCGATTGGGAATACCAATCACCCCGGGCGTCAAAGCATGGCCCACATGGGAGGCGACCCTCGAGGAATGCCACCGCATGATGGAGCAACTTCATGCCTTGGACTTCGAAGTCGACGGCCTGGTGCTCAAGGTGAATGATCAGGGACAACGCGCCCGCATGGGGATGACCAGCAAGTCGCCGCGCTGGGTGGTCGCCTACAAATGGGAGAAGTATGAAGGAACGACGAAGGTTCTCGATATCACGGTTCAAGTGGGGAAATCGGGGGCCTTGACGCCTGTGTCTCATTTGCAGCCAGTCGAAATTGCCGGCACGACAGTCTCCAGGGCGAGCGTTCACAATCGTGATGAATTGAACCGGCTGGGAGTGAAAATCGGCGACTGGGTCGTTGTGGAAAAGGCGGGAAAAATCATCCCGCATCTCGTGCGTGTTGAAGAGCATTTGCGCACCGGCGATGAGGTCGACTTTGTGTTTCCAACAACCTGTCCCGAATGCGGCACGGCAGTGACCCAGGACGAAGGGGGCGTCTATATCCGCTGCCCGAACCCCGCCTGTCCGGCACAACTGCGAGAGACCTTGCGCTTCTATGCCTCACGCTCGGCGATGGACATCGAAGGACTGGGCATCAAGCTGATCGAACAACT
>JAQGHS010000516.1 GCA_028291605.1 Planctomycetaceae bacterium
ATCAGTAAGCCGCCTTTCAATTGATTTTTGGTCTTGGATTCCTGGGAATGGCATTGGTAACAATGCTTGACGAGAACGGGACGGATCTTCTTCTCGAAGAATTCGGTTTGTTCGGCGGTCAGCAGACGGGAGGCAGGCGGTTTCTCTTCCGCCCCGCAAGGCATCAGTCCGACCAGAACTGCGACCGCACAGAAGCCGACTCGTTTCATCGTCCGAACTGCCTGAATCAGAATCATGTGAACCCGTCTCGCGTCAAGGCGCTGGGCCGGGAGGGAGTTTTGTAGCAGAACTCACCAGAGTTCTGGCCGCATTGGTATCAGGGCCCGAAGTCTTGGCGACTTCGACTACATCGCCCCCTGCCAAGGTAGGGCAACTGTCCCATGTATCATGGCCGAAATGTCTTACTTTCGCCAGACTTGTTCTAATGGTGCCGTTGATATTGGCGCGATTGATGCCACGACCGAATTTCTGACAACCATCGTCAAACGCGAGGTATTTATGTTGTCCGCTCGAAATCTGATCCTGATTACCGTTTGCTGTGTCACCGTTGCCAGCAATCACCCCCGGTCCGGGGCCGAAGAAAAGCCGGACCAGACGACTGCCGAACAACCGGCTGCTGTCGTCACCCGAAATCGCGTTCAACTGAATCTCGCCGGGGCCGACTTGATCATCGCCGCCGCGCGTGTCAAAGCTGACGCTATGAAACTGAAAATGAATATTGCTGTTGTGGATGATGGCGGCCATCTGCTGGCATTCGCCCGCATGGACGGCGCCCGTCCCGCCAGCGGCTATACGGCCTTGACCAAGGCCACCACCGCAGCCACGTTTCGCCAGGAAACGGGCCCCATACCCAAGGCGGAGCCCGATATGTTACTCAGCCTCAGCCTGCAAAACGCAGCCCAGGCGAGTGGCGGCAAGTTGACGACGCTGAAGGGGGGAGTACCCATTATCGTCGATGGACAGGTCATTGGAGCCGTGGGAATTGGTGGAGGCACCGGCGAACAAGATGCGGAGGTCGCCAAACTTGGAATCCAGGCGTTAATGGATCGGCTGGCGGCGAAGTAAACTCGGTTCGCCAACAGCGTGTCGATCTAATTGATCCCCTGGACGTTCCGTCCGAGCACCCAGATCACCAGGTTGACGACCGACAAAAACAGCCCGGCAGCCCAGAGACCGATACAGACCAGCGTCGCCGTGAGGGACGCAAACCGCGTTGAGGTTCGGTCGAAGATTTCTTGAGTCGACTGGGATCGCAGCGTAGCCATGGTCGTCGCGTTGGCCGTCATGTTTCCCAGGCTTTGGTCGACGCTGTCTCGCAGGGCGAGAATCTGTTCGTCGGTGAGGTCAATGGGATTGCTGGGTAAGTGTCCTATCTTGGCCACCAGCGCGAAGCCCGCGCGCGATCGTCTCATCTGAATCGAAAAACCCGCAAACAAAAAGAACGCCAGGAGTCCGAAAATCCAGGCTTGCAGGAGAAACGCGAGCCCGACCAGCGCGACGATCGCCAGGATCCGGAACAGGAATTCCAGCCAGAACCGGCGATTGAACACCAGTCGCTCGAAGATTCTGCCGCCATCAAACGGACTCACGGGAATGAGATTAAAGGCATTGATGACGGTGAACATGAAGCCCGCGTCCAGCAATTGCCGCATGGGTACAAAGAGGGCTGCAATCAACAGGGCGCCGCCAATCACGATTCCGGGCAGCGGACCCAGGAGCAGTACGATGGCATGCTCGAACGACGTCGCACCAAATTTCCGCCCTGATGCGGCGGCACCGAAGAACGGAATGAAGAACATCCGCAAATCGGAGAAACCGAACAGCTTCATCCCGAGCAGATGTCCCGATTCGTGAATCACCAAGATTGCCAGGATCACAGCCAGATCCCACAAGTTGCGTTCACCGGCCGTCAGCAAAAACAGGACGAGTCCCACGATAAGCCACAGACCACCATTTTTGGCTTTGGGTGGGTTGAGAAGCTGTTCACGGATGGCTGCGATTTCCGCCTGGATCTCTGGGGTTTGTGCTGCGGATGCATCCGAGAGTTCGGTTGTCATCGTGACTTCCTATTGGAGCCGGTACCGGGGAGGCGGATCTTCAGATGGGAAGTTGTATTTGCGAGAATTCACACTATGGAACCATTAACGCGCCATGCGAAAATGTACAAGCATGAACGGAAGGGCTACGTATGCAGGGCGCGGATGGCAAGTAGCCTCGCGGGAAGAATTGAATCAGGTGAGCCGGGCGGCGTAAGCCCCCGGATTCTTCGTCGTAGGATAGGTATCCTGCCTGTCAATCGCGAAGCGACAAAACGGTAAACCAGGAATCTGTGGCAATCAAAGAGGCGATCGTAAGATAAATGGACTACGGGTTTGTCACTTGAGGTGACAAATGACAGGCTTGAAGCCTATCCCACGGAATTCTTGCCTAACCATGACGCGGCGGCTGACGATGTCGCAGTTCGAGAAAGCTGATCAAGTTGGGGTTGGAGGTGCTCGTCACGGGTGTCGGGATGTCTTGTGGCGGGTTCGGCTCGACTGGTGTTGGAATTCGACGTTCCAAAATCGGCTTGAAGGGACCCGCGGCTTGAAATGCGGCCGGCGGGAAGCAGGCCAGAATCGAAGACACAATTTCTTCCTGAAGCAACTCGTGCGGGGGTGCGATTTCGCTCTCGGGGAACGCCATCCGTAAGCCGACCAGCAATAGCACCCAGACCTGATCGCGGGGACGCTCGCTGGATTGCAGCAGTTGTTGAGCCCCAAATTCGCGGGCGCGGACGGAGTCAAATGCGAAGTCGTCCACCTGATAAGTCTCGACCAGATGTCCGAGCATGAGGTCGGTCCAGCGCTCGACTCGCCGACGAATGCGATCGATATTGGTCAGATGTTCGATGCCCAAGGTTGTATCCGTCACCAGCAATTGCAGAGCTCGCCGACGAGCATCCAGGTGACCCAGTAACACGTTGCGGGCGATCGGTTCATGTGAGTGTGTTGCCTGGGCCTGGTCTCGAGCCGTCAAGGCGGCGCACCAGACGCGAGTCAGCACTTCGGACACAAAGATTTCTTCCAGGATCGGCTCAAGGTCCCGCCACATTTGCAGATGTTCGTCCGGTGCGACGCTCGCGTATTGACGTTGATAACGAGTCAAGGCCATCAGCCATAGTTTCGTCCGGCGTTGTGAGCGGTCCCAGAATTTCTCCAGCATGCCCGTCGGCAGGGGCACGCGCCCTTCGACGATATGCGGACTAAATGCCGAGATCAGCGCAGCGATTTCAACGGTCTGCCGGTTGTTCACAGTGCTTCAGTCTTCGTTCGAGTCATTGTCGGGTATCGACGAGCGGGGCGCATGTCGACGGAAATGCCAATTCAGGAACGGAAGCTCCAGCGTCACTCAGAATGAGAAACGTCTGGCCCGTTCGATTCCAATTCCATTGCGAGACAATTGGTGAAAAGCAAACGTCGAGCCACACTGTGAATTACTCTTCACGTGGGATGTAACCGTTGCTGTTGTAGCCAGTTGCGGTATACGTAAAGCATTTTAATCAGATAAGAACGGTGCGTCCGGACCACAGGGTTGTGGTTTTTTGTCAACGTTTTGGTGAGGTAAACAACCGTAGTCTCGAGGCAATGGGCGGGTGTTTGAGGCTACGGAATTACCGAGTCGCCTGTTACGATCACCGCGTCTGGGATCGAGGGTACGATCCCTCGTGGCAAGTGGTCGGATGAACCTTCATGGCTGATAAAACTACCCGAGTACCAATTCTTGTCTCGCTGGCTGCCGTCGTCTTGTTGGCGATCATGATGGCCGTCATGATGATCTGGTTCTATGCGACGGCAGCCGCTCCCAAGGTCGACGGGCCAGGTTTGGGAGTGCAGGGAAATCCAGGCGGGCTTCCTCGGGAATTGTCACTCTCCGATAAACGAGAACTCTTAAAACTGAGCCACCAGGCAATCGGACTCCTCGAAAACGAGTTGTGGCGTCAGGCATTGCCAGTCTTGGCGCAGATCCAGGCAAAGCTCCCCGAGGATTCGTTCGCCGCTAGAAATTCCGCGGTAGCCCTGAGTGTTGCCGTCGAACCGGCGAATCCCGCCCGTCCCGATGCCATCGGTGCAGAAGTAGCGGAAGAGACGGTCAGTCGGTTGTTGAAGGTCGCTCCCAAGGATCCCGTGACGTACATCCTGGCGGCGCGCATTGCGGCCAAGTCTGGCAATTCGTCTCGGGCAATTGAACGCTATCGCCAAGCCGTGAAAGTCGATCCGCAGTCGCCTGTGGCCTGGTATGAATTGTTCGAAATCTTACGCAACAGCGGCAGCATGAACGGTGACCCGGCACAGGCCGAACTGTCCAAAAAAGAACAGTTGGCGGCCCTCTCGAATGTGGCGGAGTTGAGGCCCGACAATCTACGAGTGCTGGTGGATATGCTCGGTTTGATGCTGGAGACGCAGGACAATTCGATCGCTGCGTATCTCAGAGATCTCGCTCCCCAGATTCCGCGCGTTCGTCGAGCTTCGCTCGAACGATTCGGCCGAGACAATTTCCAAAAGATCTATGAGAACGCGGTTCAGGCGGCGGAAAAGGCCAGTCAAACGCAGACCAATGCCGAGTGGTCGGCGGCGGCGATTCCCATCCGCCCGATGATCAACTTGCTGACGCCGCTGGATCCCGTCTATATGGATATGGCGAAGTTGCGGCCGAATGGGCTCGATTTCGTACAATATCGATTCACGTCGGCCGCCATGGCGAGTGCCGACATTGAGACGGCCGAATTTCACCCTGCGATTGAAGTGAAGTTCAAGCCGGCGGCTCAACAGGTCCCCGCAGGAACGCCGCCGCTCGACACCGTGATTGCGGATTATGATCTGGACCAGCGACCGGATATTTGGGTTCTGACTCAAGATCTGCTGCGAATATACGGATCGACCACCGCGACTCCCGCCTGGCACCAATTGAGCGAGGTCAAGCTTGAGCCGGGTTTCACGCACTTGCTGGCAACGGATCTTGATCTGGATGACAGCCCGATCGGTAAAGCCGGGGGTGTCACACCGCAGCCCGATCCAGGGCCCGCTCAGCAGCCGGGGGCTGGAACCACTGTCTGTCAGCAGGCAGATCCAGACCTCGTATTGTACGGTCCGGGCGGAGTGCAAATCTGGAAGAATCAAGCTGCAGCCGATGGCCAGAGCCGTTCCTGGATCAGGGCGGAAAAGACCGGTTTAGAAGAGCTGCGGGATGTCACTACGGTGACTGCGGCCGACATCGATCATGACGGCGACTTGGATTTGGCGATCGTGACGAAGGCCGGACTACAAATATGGTCCAACCGCGAAGAGTTCGTGTTTAAAGACATCAGCGAGCAGTCGACGCTTCCGAGCCAGATAGGCATCCGCCAGATCATTCCGGTCGATTGGGACCGCGATGTGGATTTGGATCTGTTGGTGCTGGGGACCGCGTCCGGTGAGGCAATGCCCTTCTCGTATGGGCTGCTGCAAAACCGATTGCATGGAGCCCTTGAATGGAGGCCACTACCGGAATTGCCCTTGTTGGTGAACATTCGAGATATCCGGCAGGGAGCGCTGCTCGATGCCGACCAAAATGCCTCGTGGGATCTCGCGGTCGTCGGCAGTGAATCAGGAGGGGAGCTTGGGCTGACGACAACTCATGCCGCCGGGCAGGTCAATCCGCTTCGCACAGAGTTGCGGCCGGATCTGTTGTCTGACGGCCTCAAGACGTTTGATTATGACAATGATGGCTACCTGGATTTGCTCAGTTGGCAGGCCAATCGGCTGCGTATTCTGCGCGGGGGCTCGCAGGGAGCATTTTCAGTTAACAAAGACGTCTTTCCAAACCAGTTGAGTGCTGCGATCCAGGATTGTGCAACGGGCGATCTGGACGGCGACGGCGATCTCGATCTGCTCGTTCGTACCGCGAACGGGATCGAATTGCTGACCAATGAAGGCGGCAATCGCAATCACTGGCTCGACGTCCGGCTGCGAGCCCGGACGATCAAGGACAGTGTCGCTGGGGCGGGCCTGGCCGCGAAGCGGGTGAATCACCAGGGAATCGGATCGCTGGTCGAACTGCAGGTCGGCGGATCATACCAGCCGCAGGTGGTGGCCCAGGAGTCGATCCATTTTGGACTCGGTCAGCGGACGGCGGCCGACCTGTTGCGCGTCGTCTGGACCAACGGGGTTCCACAGGGGTTACTCGATGTGAAGGGCGATTGGGAGATCTGTGAAATTCAGGCTCCCAAAGGGTCTTGCCCGTTCGCCTACACGTGGAACGGCGAACGCTATGAGTTCTTCACCGATTTACTGTGGAACGCACCGCTGGGTCTGCAATTTGCCGAGGGAGTCGTTGCCCCGGCACGTGCCTGGGAGTACTTGAAGATTCCCGGCAACCGTCTGTTGCCGCAGGGGGATCAATACGTCCTGCAGATTACGGAAGAGCTGTGGGAAGCCACCTATTTCGATCAAGTGGAATTGCTGGCGGTCGACCATCCGGCGGATGTGGAGATCTACTCGAATGAAAAAGTTGGCCCGGCGAGTCTGGCCGAATTCAAAATCCACACCGTCAAGCAGCCTCAGCCGGTCGTGGCCGCCAAAGATCAGCGCGGCCGAGATGTCTTCCCCGAGATTGCCGCGGAAGATGGTGTCTTTACCAAGTGCTATGACCAGGTCTTACGCCAGGGACTGACGACCGAACATTTTCTAGAACTCGATCTGGGAAAACGGGACTTGGGGCAGGGTACTCACGCCGTTCCGCTGACGATATTTCTGACCGGATGGATGTATCCGACGGAAACCTCGATCAGTGTGGCAGTGTCCCAGAATCCCAAGAATGCCCAAGCCCGACCGCCGGCGTTATGGATTCCCGACAAAGACGGTAAATGGACGGAGGTCCGGCCCTTCATGGGCTTCCCCGGAGGCAAGACCAAGACGATCGCGATCGATCTAACGGGCGTCTTCACCAGCGATGATCATCGTTTGCGGATTGTGACGAATATGCAGTTTCATTGGGACCATGCGTTTGTCTCGGTGGGTGAGACGCCCGCGGAATTCAAAATGCAGCCTCTTAAACTGGCCTCGGCAGATCTGCACTATCGCGGGTTGTCCAAGCATTCCTGGCCGGTCGGCAATGGCCCTGACCAATACGATTACAGTCGTGTCTTGCCGGGACCCGAATGGCCCCCCATGCAGGGCTTCTTTACGCGTTACGGCGATGTTCAGGAGTTATTGACGAAGTCGGATGATCAGCTCGCCGTGATCGGGGCCGGGGACGAAATGACGCTGAAGTTTTCTCCACCCGACGCTCCGTTGCCAGCAGGGTGGAAACGCGACTTCATTCTGCACAGTGTCGGTTGGGATAAAGACGCCGATCTCAACACCTTGTATAGCCAAACGGTTGAGCCGCTCCCTTTCAATGCCATGAGCGGCTATCCTTACGGTCCGGAGGAAGGTCCGCCCGAGACTCCCGAATACCGCCGCTACTTGCAAAAGTACCAGACTCGCGTGCAAGATTACGGGAAGTTCTGGCGGAAGTTAAATGTTGCACGGCCGGTGACGGACCCTTAAGTCCCTTCGATCCTTTCGACCTCATCAAAAATCAGAGTTGCGTTATGCCTTTGGAACCGTTGCCCCAGCCACTGGATGTGATTGCCGTGGGCGCGCACCCGGACGATGTCGAAATCGGCTGTGGCGGTACCGTGGCCCGGCTGGTGCAGCAGGGTTACCGGGTCGGGATCATCGATTTGACGAATGGCGAACCGACGCCGAATTGCCCGCACCCCGACGTGCGTCTAGCCGAAGCGGCCGAGGCAGCCCGGATTCTCGGTGTGCACATGCGCAAGACATTGGATCTGACCAACCGGCGGCTCTTTGATTCCTTTGAAACGCGAGTGGCCCTCGCCACGGAATTTCGCCGCTACAAGCCGAAGCTGGTCCTCGGACTGATCGGCAAGACGCCGCTGGCATCACCCGACCACTGGCAGGCCAGTCAAATTACGGACGCTGCGATCTTTTATTCCCGCTTGAGTAAATGGGATGAGTTTTTCGACGGACTGCCCGTGCATAGCATACAAAAGCAGGTTTGGTATCAATTAGGCACGGCAAGTTTGGAAATACCTTCGTCAGCCGGTCATTTTGTCGTGGATATTAGCGACGCGATGAAGATAAAATTGGAAGCCATTCGCGCGTACAAAACACAATTTCCGCCATCCAAAGACCGAGTCTTCCAAATGGTGACCAGCCAGAATCAGTTGGCGGGCTCCAGTGCGGGATTCCCGGCCGGGGAGTTGTTGTTTGCCGCAACCACTTTGGGTGTCAGTGATTTGGTGCAGGCAGTGTGTGGAATGGCTGAGGCGACGGCGAAGTCCGTCGCTGAGGAACGAGCCGATGACGTGCCCCATTTGTCAGCGGGGACGACGTCGGAGTTGTAACAGCGGGAACTTGAAATTAAACCAGCCAGGGTCAACAAAACTGGCAATAACTATACAGCCGGTCGTCCGTCACTCGATAATAATTGAAGCGTGACAGGCGAACGCCTCCACTCCGGTGGATCCCACCAGACGTCAGTCGCAGTACGGGAGAATCGCAAGTTGGGCTGGTTTTCGCGGTTGAACTTCTGGAACAAAGAGCAGCCCCCCATTCCGGCTGCTGCCGCTGAAGGTCCGCAGTTGCGGTGGGGCGTCGTCAGCATCACCGGAAATTTCCGCGAGAATAACGAAGACCGCTACGTCGTTGACGAGCAGGGGCGATTTTTTGTCGTCTGTGACGGCATGGGCGGACAATCTGCTGGCGAACGGGCCAGCGCGATGGCCACCGAACTCGTTCCTCAACGACTGCAGCAGTCATTGTCGTTCAAGAATGACCCTCCTGAGAAGGTGTTGTCCGGGATCGACGATGCCGTCGGACACGCGAACGCCGAAATCATGGCCCTCGCGCAAGTCGACCCCGATTGCAGCAACATGGGGACGACCATTGCGATGGTGGTGAAGGTCGGCAAGTCGTTTTATGTGGCGGGAGTTGGCGACAGCCGCGTCTACCGGATGCGAAACGATAACTTCGAGCAATTGACGACTGATCATTCTCTCTCGCAAGCGCTGGTGATTGCCGGAACGATCAGCAAGGAAGATGCGGCCAATCACCGCTACAAGCATGTGCTGGTCCGCTACCTGGGTTCGAAAGAAGGCGGGGCAGGTGCCGAAGCCAAGCCGCACGAAATCCAGTCGGGCGATCGGTTCATGATCTGTTCTGATGGCGTCACCGACGGCACGAATGATGCGCAACTCGCCGTCCTGATGAGCCGCTTTCCGCAACCGCAGGAAACGGCTCAGGCCATCATCGAAGCCGCTCAAGCGGGTGGTTCGAAAGACAACATCACCTGCGTCGTGGTGTTTGTGGATTAGGTTACCGTCTCGCGATCATCGCCGCTGCGATCCCCTGCGAATTGTCATCCGAGCGTTGGCTCAAGGCTTGAATCACCCGTTCGCGCCGTTCTGCCGGATGATTTT
This sequence comes from Planctomycetaceae bacterium, assembly GCA_028291605.1. Lineage (GTDB taxonomy): Bacteria > Planctomycetota > Planctomycetia > Planctomycetales > Planctomycetaceae > JAKFVC01. The sequence continues at coordinate 9,506 of JAQGHS010000516.1, forward strand.
GATTCAATTTCCATTTGCCTTCCATCCGCGTGATCTCAATTCGAAACCCAACAATTTGCTTCAACAGCTTTTCGATGAATTCTGCTGGAGCATCAAGCTGCCACGGTTGGGGCAGAGATTGTTCGTAGAACTGGACTGAGTCTTTCACGATCTCCAGTAGCTCGGTTGGATTGTGGATCCAGGTCACGCGGCCGTAGACGTGGACCGCAATGTAATTCCAAGTCGGGACGACCAGTTCCTCGGCATACCAGGTCGGTGAGATATACGCATGCGGCCCCGAAAAGATCGTCAGTACTTCCGCCTGATCATCGCCTTCCCATTGCGAATTGGCCCGCGCCAGATGCCCGATCAGCGTTCCTTGAGGCCCCGCCTGCCGGTCGAGCAGAAAGGGGAGATGCGATGCGAGCGAAGTTTCCTTACGATGCGTCACCAGCAGACCGAAGCTGTGTTGCTCGACAAAATCGTGCAGTTTCTCCCGATCAGTTTCTGCGAAGGAAGAGGGGACATACATCGCGGCCAGTCTCCGAGTACTGCATAGAAATCGATGAGGAAGAGACATCGGCTGTTCGCGACCGGTTCGGTTACAGCCACAGCTTTCTGAGAACACCGACTGATGGTCGATTCTGGTGACGTGGACGTCAGTGGGATATCATAGTCTAGAGATTGGGGTCGGGCGTTCAAATTTCAAAATTGGCCAACGATCGACTCCAGTGAATCACATCTGCTGGATGGCCAATTTTGAAATTTGTGAACGCCCGACCCCAGTCTGCAACCGTTTCAGGAAATCAAATGACGTCGCGCCAAACGCTCGCTACTCTGTTGTGTCTTGGACTCCTCGGTATCTGTCAAACAGGAGTGACTCAAACTCCACCGCCGAAAGACCGCGCGGCCGTCATTCGCATGTTGCCCGACCTCCATCTGCTCGAACCGATTTGGTCTGGTGACGCGGTTTATCGCGAGAGTGCCACACTGCTCCAGCCCAAAGATGGCGAGCCGGCAGCGGCTCGCCTGGCGTTTGAGGTCGAGGAACTCATCTCAGTCAAAGCCGGCGGAGGCGAACGTGTCCTGGTGGCTGGCCGCGACTTCCAGTTGAGCGACAATAAGCACTCGCTGCTGGTGTCTGCAGAGACCAAGTTGCCGTTCATCAAGGAATCTGATCTGTTTCCACCGACCGGTGCGCCCAACAGCTACAAACACCGTGTGGGGAAACCCGAACAAAGCCTGTTGTTTGGCCCCGGTCACTGGTTTCACGACCGGCAGATTGAGGTCAGCTATCGCCACAAACCGGCGAAATGGTCGGGGGCCGTGCCCCGGTTGGCCCAGAAACTGTTGCCCAAGACATTCGCGTTGCTCCGTGCGGGAAAGCCGCTCACTCTGGGAGTTAGTGGCGACAGCATTTCCGCTGGCGGTGATGCGTCGGGTGTGGCCAACGTGCCTCCCTTCATGCCGGCCTACCCGGAACTTGTCGCGGCCCAATTACAGGCCGGTTATGGCGGCGAAATCTCCTTGAAGAACAGGGCGGTCGGTGGCTGGAGTATTGCCAATGGGGTTGGTGATCTCGACAAATTGCTGGCGGAAAAGCCGCAGTTGATTGTGATGGCCTACGGCATGAACGATGTCGGCCGCCGTGATCCCGAATGGTTTAAAGGACAGGCAAAAACGTTTATTGATCGCGTCCGTGCAGCCGATCCGAACATCGAACTGATTCTGGTGGCGCCCATGCTGGGACACTCCGAATGGGTTCACACGCCCCGCGAAATGTTCTTCAAGTATCGGGACGTTCTGGCGGCGTTCGAGGGTCCCGGGATTGCCTTGGCTGACGTCTCATCCGTGTGGGAGACGCTGCTCAAATCCAAGCATGATCTCGATTTGACGGGGAATGGCTTGAATCATCCCAATGACTTCGGCCATCGACTGTATGCCCAGACGATCTTGGGATTATTGACCCCTGCGGCGAAGCCGTAGCGCATTTCTGTAGTCTGACTCTTTGAGTCGGGTGCTCTTCGTATCTTCGCAAACACCCGACTGAGAGAGTCGGGCTGCAACGGCGCTGTGTCGGTTGCGGTTTGGTAGAACTTGAGTCCTTTTCCGGTGTCGGTTTCAAAGCTGTCAACTTTGGCGCGCCAGACCCCGCAGGCTGGCACGCCGACCTAAAATGCTCATTCTGACATTGTAGTGGTGTCGATAGCTGACTCCGGGGGCATTCCGCCGATCAACAAACGACCGTTTCCCTGTATGGCACCCCGCAATCCAGTCGATGATTCCCATTGAACGGAGTCGGGATTAGCGGGGCACCTGGGGACAACGAAACATTCCGTGCTGACAGAGAAACTTCACCATGTTGCTGAGCCGTATCTTCTCGTTGATGTTGGGCACGACATTGTTCGTGATGATCTGGTCGATGCAGGATGGTGATCACAATCTGCGGATCCGGGCTGACGTCGATGCCTTTCCGAACATCCGTCGAATCGAGATTCAGCCGGAATCCCAGTCCGCCCCCGCTGTCACAAATCCACCAGTGCGGGTAACCTCGGTCCAGGCAGCTGCTTCTGAATCGGCATTGTGGATGTTCGCCGACGAGCCTGCCGAACGTGTCGCAGGCAAATAGGGCGGAAATGTCGCAGAACTCGCCAGAGTTCTGGCCTGCTTGGTGAAGTCGCCCAAAGTCTGGCGACTTCGGCTACGGGGCTCATCATGCATGCACAACTCGCCCTTCCAGAAATTCGTGAATTGCTGGCCGATGGCGATACGGCGACCTTAGCCGAGTTGGTCAATGAATGGCTACCCGCGGACCTGGCGGCCATCCTGGAAGGTTTGAACGAGACGGACCAGACGAACGTCTTTCGCGCCTTGAAGGATCGTCTGGCCGCCGCGACGTTCGCCTATTTGCACCTGGAAACTCAACTGTTTCTGATCAAGACATTGCCCGCCGAAGAGGCGTCGGCAGTACTCAATCAGATGCCGGATGACGACCGCACGACGTTGATTTCCGAGCTGCCCACGGCGACCGCCAATCAGATCCTGTCGATGCTTTCGCCCGAACAGCGGACGCTGGCTCGCCGATTGCTGGAGTACCCCCCAGACTCGATCGGCCGATTGATGACGCCCCACTTCGTGGCGGTCAAGAAAGACTGGACGGTCCAGCGCGTGCTCGATTACATCCGTACGCATGGCATCGACAGCGAAACCTTGAACGTGATCTATGTCGTCAACGACAAACACCAGTTGATTGATGACATCCGGATCCGCGAAGTCCTGCTTGTTCCGCCAGAAAAGGCGGTCAGCGACATCATGAACGAACAGTTCGTGGCACTCCGCGACACGGACGACAAGCGGGTGAGCGTCCAGATCTTCAAGAAGTACGACCGCACCGCCTTGCCCGTGGTAACGGCCGAAGGAACGCTGGTCGGTGTGGTGACGATTGACGACGTGATCGATGTCGTCGAATCTGCTGCCACTGAAGAAATTCAGAAATTCGGCGGTCTGGAAGCATTGGAAGAACCGTACGATACGACCCCGTTTTTGACAATGGTTCGCAAGCGGGCCTCGTGGCTGGTGGTCCTGTTTGTCGGTGAATTGCTGACTGCGACGGCAATGGGCTTCTTCGAAGAGGAAATTGCGAAGGCCGTAGTGCTGGCTTTATTCGTACCGCTGATCATTTCCAGCGGCGGGAACTCGGGCTCACAAGCGGCAACACTGATTGTGCGCGCGTTGGCACTCGGTGAAATCAAGTTGCGAGACTGGTGGAAGGTCCTGCGCCGTGAACTGGGGTCGGGGCTGATGCTGGGCACGATCCTGGGAACCCTGGGATTCTTGCGGATCGCTATCTGGAGCGCCTTTTCCAATACTTACGGCGAACATTGGATATTGATTGGTCTAACGGTCGCGTTGTCGCTGGTCGGCATCGTCACCTGGGGCACATTATCGGGGGCCATGTTGCCCTTCCTGCTGAAGCGACTGGGAGCCGACCCGGCAACCTCATCGGCGCCGTTCGTGGCAACCCTGGTTGACGTGACAGGGTTGATCATCTACTTCAGCGTGGCCTGGGTCATCTTGCACGGGACGTTGCTGTAACCCCGGAAATGACGAGACGCGATATCTTCGTAGGCGAGCGTCCGGCGTAAGCCGGATGGTTGTTTGCGACCGTCAGTGGCCTTCCTAGTGATACAAACTTTGTGCGGGACTGCGCAGCCCATTTAG
>JAQGHS010000551.1 GCA_028291605.1 Planctomycetaceae bacterium
GCCATTCTCGAGGAACCATGAGTACTCACCCAGATCCTGCTGTCCCCGCTAGTTCTTCACCGCCGAACGTCGTGCCCTCGCGAGTTCCGCTCGAGGAGAGCGTCACGTTTGACCGGCACGTGCTCAACTACATTCATCAGGCGGCTGAACACGGCCTCTATGAGATACGTGGCCTGGGTGCCAAACGCAAGCTGCCGACGTTTGACGATCTGGTGTTTCTAACGGCATCGGCGTCTCGTTATCCGCTCGAAGGCTACCGGGAACGCTGCTTGTCCAAGACTGTGTTGGGGACTCGCTTCGCCAAGCAGCCGGTTGAGTTGGAGATTCCGATCACGATTGCCGGCATGAGCTTCGGTGCGCTGTCGGCCAATGTCAAAGAAGCGCTGGGGCGCGCGGCGACTGCAGCGGGGACTTCAACGACCACCGGTGACGGTGGAATGACCCCCGAAGAACGCCAGTCATCGAAGACTCTGGTTTATCAGTGTTTGCCCTCGCGGTACGGTTTCAATCCGGACGATCTGCGAAAGGCGGACGCGATCGAACTTGTGATTGGCCAGGGAGCCAAGCCCGGGGGCGGCGGCATGTTGCTGGGGCAAAAGGTCAGTCCGCGTGTGGCCAAGATGCGGACGCTGCCCGCAGGGATTGATCAACGTTCGGCCTGCCGGCACCCCGACTGGACGGGGCCGGATGACCTGACGATCAAGATTAATGAACTGCGTGAGATCACCGACTGGCGCGTGCCGATTTATGTCAAGATGGGTGCGACTCGCGTTCGCGAAGACGTCAAGCTGGCGGTGAAGGCCGGGGCCGATGTCGTGGTCATCGACGGTATGCAGGGTGGCACTGCTGCAACTCAACAGGTCTTTATCGAGCATGTCGGGATTCCGACTCTGGCCGCTTTGCCGCTGGCGGTGGAAGCTCTCGAAGAGATGAACGTGTTTGGTGAGGTGCAGTTGATTATCTCGGGCGGTATTCGGAGCGGCGCTGATGTGGCGAAGGCTCTCGCACTGGGGGCGGACGCGGTGGCCATTGGTCAGGCGGTACTGATGTCTCTGGGGTGTAACAGCGATCATTATCATCAGGACGGTCAAGACATTTCTGCAACTGACGACTATCTCAAACTGGAAACGGCTCCCGGTTACTGTCATCACTGCCATACCGGTCGCTGTCCCGTGGGGATCACCACGCAGTCGCCCGATCTGGAGACGCGGTTGTCTCCGGAATGGGGGGCTCGGCGTTTGAAGAACTATTTGCAGGTGCTGAATATGGAGGTCACCACGCTGGCTCGCGCTTGTGGCAAGTCGAACGTGCACCACCTGGAGCGTGAAGATCTGGTGGCGCTGACGATCGAAGCGGCGGCGATGGCGAAAGTGCCGTTGGCCGGGACGAACTGGATACCAGGGAAGTCGCAAATGTAGCCCGACTCTCTGAGTCGGGCCTCTTCGATACGAAATACCAGGACACCCGACTCGGAGAGTCAGGCTACAAACATGCACCCGACTCAGAGAGTCGGGCTACGGGGAGATTGCAAATGGCGGATCGTGAGCAAGTTCGCGCACAGATGAAGCAGGACGGGATTGAGTTCATCGTCGTGCAGTTTGTCGACATTCATGGTGCGGCGAAAGCCAAGCTGGTTCCGGTCTCGAGCTTCGATGCCATGATCGATGTCGGTGCGGGCTTCGCGGGCGGAGCCGTCAGTGGCTCGGGTCAGGGGCCGCATTCGCATGATCTGCTGGCGCGGATCGATCTCAATACCTACACGCCCATCTCGTGGATTCCCAACACGGCACGGTTTGCCGCGGATCTGTATGTGGATGGGATTCCTCATCCCTGCTGTCCGCGGACGAACCTCAAGCGGGTCCTGCGAGCCGCTGCGGAAGAAGGGTATGTCTTCAATGTCGGTATGGAGCCCGAGTTCTTTCTCGTCACGCGGAATGCGGATGGTTCTATTAAGCCGTGGAATCCTGATGGTGTCGACACACTTCGCAAGCCGTGTTACGACTTCCGATCGATGTCGCCCGCGATGGCCTATCTGCAGGAACTGACGAACGCCTTGAACGCGCTGGGCTGGGATGCCTATCAAGCCGATCACGAAGATGCCAATGGTCAGTATGAAGTCAACTTTGAATACGCCGATGCGCTGACCACGGCGGATCGAGTGACCTACTTCCGGATGATGTCTTCGCAGTTGGCCAAGAAATACGGGGCCATCGCGACGCACATGCCGAAGCCGATGGCCGATCAGACGGGGAGCGGCTTGCACGTCCATTTCCACGTGGCCGATCCGACGACCGGGGCCAATCTGTTCCTGGACAAGTCCGATAAGCAAGGGCTGGGGCTGTCGACTCAGGCGTATCATTTTCTGGGTGGCATTCTGAATCACGCCCGAGCTTTGTGTGCTGTTACCAGTCCGACAGTCAACTGCTACAAGCGATTGCAGGTCGGAAGCGGTCTAACCTCATCGCGATCTGGGTTCACCTGGGTGCCGGCGTTTGTGAGCTATGGCGATAACAACCGCACGCAGATGATTCGTACGGCCGGTCCCGGTCATTGTGAGGACCGCACGGTGTCGGCGGGATGTAATCCTTATCTGGCACTGGCGGCCTACATGACCGCGGGGTTGGATGGGATTCGACGGAAACTCGATCCGGGGCCGGCGAATTTCACGAATCTCTATGAGCGTTCGCTCGCTGACATCCAGGAGCAGGGAATCAAGATGCTGCCGCAGTCGTTGCCGGAAGCTCTCGGGGAACTCCGTAAGGATGAGGTTGTGCAGGCTGGGTTGGGAGCGATTGCTGCTGAGTTTCTGGCGTTCAAAGACCGTGAATGGGCGGCGTATGATCGGCAGGTCACGGCTTGGGAATTGGATATGTATTTGACGTCGTTGTAGATGACGCGGCGTGAAAGTCGTTGATCGCTCTGCGATCGATACGCGCTCGCAGTAGCGACGAGGAAATTGCCCATGACGGTTGGAATCTATTTAGCGTCGGTACTCCGACCGCGTATCGATCGCGGAGCGATCAACGACTTTCATTAAGAAGCGGGCCACTGATGCAACATTTTGATGCGATTGTATTGGGCGTGGGCGGGGTGGGGAGTTCGGCGCTGGACCACTTTGCGCGGCGCGGATTGAAGGTTGTCGGTCTGGATCGTTTTCCGACCGCTCATGCACATGGCAGCTCGCATGGTCAAACGCGGTTGATCC
>JAQGHS010000554.1 GCA_028291605.1 Planctomycetaceae bacterium
GGATGAAGTCCGGAACCGCGAGCGAAATCTGGCGCGAGTCTATCTCGATTCCCCCGGGGCCCCTCCGCGAGCGATGGCTCTGCGAGAATCAGGCCGTGGATACTCACAAAAGATCTTCATACGGGGAAATTCCAATCAATTGGGTGAGTCCGCACACGGACGTTTCCTAACCGTACTTCAGCACGAGAACTCGCCAGCGTTTACCAAGGGGCAGGGGCGCTTTGAACTAGCCCAGCGCATTGTTGATCCAACCAACCCGCTCACTGCGCGGGTCATTGTGAATCGCGTCTGGCAGTGGCATTTCGGCGCGGGGCTGGTGCGTACTCCAAGCGACTTCGGTATTCGTGGCAGCGAACCCAGCCATCCCGAGTTGCTCGATTGGCTGGCCCGGCAATTCATCGCCGACGGCTGGTCCCTGAAGAAGTTGCATCGCCGAATCTTGTTGTCTGGTGCGTGGCAGCAGTCGAGTCAGGATCATCCAGGAAATCACGCGCGTGATCCGGAGAACCGCCTGCTGTGGCGAATGAACCGCCGTCGCCTGTCGTTCGAAGAGCTGCGAGATTCGATCCTCACGGCATCCGGCCAACTTGATAGTTCGTACGGAGGTCGACCGCTCGATCTGACCGTGTCCAGCGCGCGTCGGAGAACGATCTTCGGATCTGTCGACCGCAACACGCTGCCGGGGTTCTACCGTTATTTCGATTTTCCCAGCCCCGAAGCCCACGTGGCCGAGCGATTCGAGACGATCGTCCCGCAGCAGGCCCTTTATCTGATGAACAATGCGTTTACGATGGACCAGGCCGCATCACTCGCTCAACGAACCGCGTCCTTATCGGCTTCGTCCGAGCGCATTACCGAGTTGTATCGGCTGGCACTGGGACGGCTTCCGGACTCCGACGAACTGGCACTGGGTCTCAAGTTTATTTCGTCCACCGCGTCTTCCGAGACACCGACCGCGTCATCCGGCGCAACCGCCACTCCGCCCACCGCAATCGCCACGCCCCCAGATCCCTGGCGATATGGTTATGGATCCTTCAGCGAAGAGCGGGGCCGTGTGGTGCGATTTGTTCCATTCCCCTTCTTCAATGGCCAATGGCGCGGTGGGCCGCAGGAGAACGATCCCGAATCCGGGCGCTCCAGCCTGCACAGTCATGGTGGGACGGCGGGACGCAACGGATCTGTCGCCGCCATCCGCCGCTGGATCGCTCCGCGAGCCGGAAAGCTGGCCATCAGTGGTAAGCTCGAGGTGCAGCAGAATTCGACGGAACCCTCCGGAGATGGCGTACGGGGGCGGATTGTTTCGAGTCGGCAGGGCCTGCTTGGAACGTGGCTGGTCCATGGCACACAAGAGATGACCGACGTGGCCGATCTCGACGTCCAACCGGGTGACACGATCGATTTTGTCGCGGACGGCCGTGGTCGCGATCAGGGGGCCGGCTTCAACTGGACTCCCGTGCTCACGATGACCGTCACTGATGCCGCGAAGGATGAGAAGTTGAAATGGGAAGCCGATCGCGAGTTCAAGGGTGTGTCGACGACTCCGACGGTGATTTACGATGCCTGGGCACGGTATGCCCAGGTACTGCTGGAATCCAACGAGTTCCTGATGCTGGACTGATCCGATGATTTTTCAAGATCAATCTCAATCTCAATTCTCCGATGGTATGACGACGCGTCGTGAGATGCTGCGCCGCTGCAGCGCGGGGATGGGCACGTTGGGCCTCGCCGGACTGCTGGCCGATCCCGCAACCGTCCGCGCCGCCGAATCGCCTGCTTCGTCAGCCGGACCGCACTTTGCTCCCAAGGCAAAGCGGATGGTCCATCTCTTTATGAACGGCGGACCGTCGCACATCGATCTGTTCGACCCGAAGCCGCTCTTACAAAAATTCCACGGCCAACCGATCCCGCGCGAAGTCATTGCCGAAGCCAAGAACGCCCAGGCCAGCGGCAGCCCGGCCTTCGCCTCGAAGTACAAGTTCGAGAAACGCGGACAAAGCGGCATCGAAGTCAGCGAACTGTTGCCCCACCTCAGCGAGATGATCGACGACCTGTGTGTGATCCGCTCGATGCACGCGGATGACATCTCGCATGACGGCGGCATCATGTTCATGAATACGGGTGCCGCTCGGCTGAGCCGCCCGAGTGTCGGTTCGTGGATCACCTACGGTCTGGGGTCCGAGAATCGCAATCTGCCGGGCTTTATCTCCATGTGTCCCGAGGGCTATCCCCTCAACGAGGCCCAGAACTGGCAGTCGTCGTTTCTCCCCGGCGTTTACCAGGGAACGTTCATCAACAGCAAGCACGAAGAGGTCGACAAGCTCATCGAGAACATCCGTAATCCACGGATGACGACACCCCAGCAACGGGCTCAACTCGACCTGTTGGGCGAACTCAATCGCCGGCACCAGCGGGCTCGCGCCGACGAAGGCCGACTGGAATCGCGGATCCAAAGTTTTGAGCAGGCCTACCGGATGCAGATGGAAGCCACCGACGCATTCGATCTGTCGACCGAATCGAAGTCTACGCTCGACATGTACGGCCCCGGCCAGCAGGCCCGCCAGTTGATCCTGGTACGACGGCTACTCGAACGAGGAGTGCGGATGGTCCAGGCCTGGTACGGCGCCGGGTTCCCCTGGGACCACCACGGCGAAATCGAGGAACGCCTGCCGAAGATGTGCGCCGAGGTCGACCGTCCCATTGCCGCGTTCCTCCGCGACCTCAAGCAGCGGGGAATGCTCGATGATACGCTGGTCGTCTGGGGCGGCGAATTCGGCCGCACACCGACCTCGGAACTGCCCCATCCGACAACCACACCCGGCCGCG